>NZ_JBKABN010000099.1:0-754 GCF_046269175.1 Serratia sp. J2 | reverse complement strand
AGGTGAGAACCATAAGGTGAGGAAGATAAAAGACAAGCTACCGCCCTGCCTTGGCATCCTTGCCTGCTCATTAGTCATAGTACCAACAAGATCCCTTGCTGCCATTAGCTGTTTAATTCATTGACGTTTACTCCCGGCCAGAGGATCGAAACGTTCACCGAGCCGGGTCAGTAGATCATCCGCGACGTTACGCAGTAACAGGGGGGTTCATCATGGCCAAGACCAACGCACAACGTCAGGCCGAGTAACGCACACGCCGTCGCCACGACGGGGTGAACACGCACCAGATGCTGGAACAGCTGATCACAGGCCCCCATGATGCCCTGTGCAAGAACCTCGAGGGCGACGATTTCCGACGCTATATCGATATGGAGGCAGCATGAACATTACCTTCACACCCCAACCGATCCCGGAACTGGCTATCGACGGTGGCACACTGGCAGGTCTGGGTTTTACTCCCGGCCCCCCCTTGCAGCTCACACTGCGACCCGATGGGCTGTGGATCACCCCAGTCACCGATGCGGCCACCAGGAACACATTGTGTGAAGCCAGCCAGCAGCGGCAAGATTTGGGAGCGGATTGGGTACGGCAGAACGGCGAGCTGATCATCGGCGGCGATTGGTTGACCGCGTCCGGGATCACCGATGCGGAACAGCTGGAGATCACCGCCGCACCCGGTGTGATCCGGTTACAGCGTCGGGAAAATGAGGTATTCAAGGCTTAAAAGCAAAGATCCCGGCCAGTTGGCCGGGAT
>NZ_JBKABN010000098.1:0-754 GCF_046269175.1 Serratia sp. J2 | reverse complement strand
GCATTAGTGACATGAAGTTGGGCAAAGTTGCGTTGTCGGTTATTTAGGCAGCCAGCAAATAGAATTGTTACGCGGGTGACAATCCCTCACTTTGCGAGTGTTGATATTGCCCTTTTCGTATCATGTTGCTCAGTTCGATGCCGGTCAGGATCTTCTGTGCCCGTCGAAACGATTTGAATCCCAGCATCGGCCATATCCGACGTTTGATATTTCGGTGATCTTGCTCAATCAGGTTGTTCAGGTACTTACTTTGCCTGACGGTAATCGCTTCCTCATCGGGTTTGTCGGCGTTGAGCGTGGCCAAAGCTGCGGTGTTAGCACCACTTTTTATCGATAGTGACAACCTCGGGTTCGCCGTGATGCCGAATAGCTTTGCGAAAGAAGCGCAATGCGGCTGCAGAGTCCCGTTTGGCGGTCAGCAAAAAGTCGATGGTCTGATCCACCGCGCGGTAGAGATATTTCCACTGGCCTTTGACTTTGATGTAGGTTTCATCCATTCGCCACCGCCGACCTACGGTGCGCTTGTGTCGGCGAAAAACCTTATCCAGTAGCGGTACCTGGCGGATAACCCAACGATGCAACGTGGAATGGTCAACGACAATACCGCGCTCCGCCATCATCTCTTCGAGGTTTCGCAGACTCAGTGCATAGGCGAGGTACCAGCGGACACACTGAGCCATAATATCGACGGGATAATGCAGGCGACTGAAAGCGTTTCGAATGAGAGATATGGGCAGGTAATAACATCAAAAAA
>NZ_JBKABN010000097.1:0-759 GCF_046269175.1 Serratia sp. J2 | reverse complement strand
GGGTTACCCGTGGCCGTGGTCAATCCACGCCAGGTGAAAAACTTCGCTCGTGCGTTAGGGACTCTGTACAAAACCGACCCGAATGATGCCCGTGTCATCTGCGAGTTTGGCCGGAGAATGGAGCCCGAAGCCCGTCCCACACCGGACGAACAGACGCAGCGTCTGGCCGGGATGGTGACCCGCCGTCGCCAACTGGTCGATAACAGGACCATGGAGATAAACCGCTACAAAAGCTGCGATGATGTGGTGGTCTCAGTGGGCATCAAGCGACATATCGACTGGTTGACGGCTGAAATCCGGGATGCAGATGACGACATCGACAGGCAAATAAAAGTGATGCCGCTGTGGCGGGAAAAGGCGACGCTGTTGGAGGAAGTCAAAGGTATCGGGCCGACAACGATGGCGGTGCTTCTGGCGATGCTGCCGGAGCTGGGGACACTGAATCGGCACAAGATAAGTGCGCTGGTTGGTGTGTGTCCTTACGCCCACGACAGTGGAAAAATGAAAGGGAAGCGAAGTATCTGGGGAGGGCGAAGCGCAGTGCGTTCAGCGTTGTACATGGCGACCTTGTCAGCAGTGCGGTACAACCCGACAATCCGGGCGTTCTACGAACGCCTGATAGGGCGTGGGAAAGCGTTCAAGGTGGCGGTGACGGCTTGTGTGAGAAAGCTGCTAACTATCCTGAATGCGATGCTGCGGGATAATAAAAAATGGGTGACAAATTAATCATCACCCGTTGACTTTAAACACAGCTGCTCT
>NZ_JBKABN010000096.1:0-795 GCF_046269175.1 Serratia sp. J2 | reverse complement strand
GATCCGGTGCTGGCCTGGGCGATGGCTAACGTGGTGATGGAAACCGACGCCAACGCCAATATCAAGCCGAACAAGAAGAAGGCCGCCAACAAGATAGACCCGGCGATCGCCTTCCTGATGAGTTTTGGCACCTATCAGCTACAACACGAAGAGTTCGCCTTTGACCTGAGCGAAGAACAACAGCAGCGCCTAGCCGCGTTCAACGGTATCTAACAGGAGTAACACCATGAAACACAGTGAAAACCAAACGAGAACTGTCCGTGTGTTCGGCCCATTGCGCCAGTTTGTAAAGGATAACCAGAAGGGCATCATTGAAATGTGCGTCCAGACACCAGGGGAAGCCATCAAGGCGCTGTGTACGGTCTTGCCGGGGTTCGAAAAATTCATGCTGGCCAGTAAAGCCAAGGGGCTGACCTTTGCCGTGTTCAGCGGTAAACGGAACATAGGCCGGGAAGAACTGGAATATAACGGCTCCAGCGAAATACGGATCGTGCCGGTCATCATCGGCAGTAAAAAGGCGGGGATGTTTCAGACCATCCTTGGTGCGGTATTAGTCGTCGTTGGTGCTATTGGCATGTCCCCGTGGGGCCAGGCTTTTGGTGGCGGTGCGTGGGGGTCTTATGCTCTACAGGCTGGTGCTGCAATGATGATTGGTGGTGTCGCTCAAATGCTTTCCCCGATGCAGGGAGGGGCAGCACGACGCGAAAGCCCAGAGAATAAACCCTCCTACGCTTTTGGTGGGCCGGTCAATACGATTGCCCAGGGTAATCCTGTGCCGATTGCCTATGGTAAGCG
>NZ_JBKABN010000095.1:0-819 GCF_046269175.1 Serratia sp. J2 | reverse complement strand
GGCTCTGTTGCAAAAATCTGTAGGTGGTAGACTGATCGCCCCATTTGCTGATGGAGTAGCACATGAACCTATTCAAAGGCCGGCATTTTCAGAGAGACATCATCCTATGGGCGGTTCGCTGGTACTGCAAATACGGTATTAGCTACCGCGAGCTGCAGGAGATGCTGGCTGAGCGTGGTGTGAATGTCGATCACTCCACGATTTACCGCTGGGTTCAGCGTTATGCGCCTGAAATGGAAAAACGACTGCGTTGGTACTGGCGTAACCCTTCCGATCTTTGCCCGTGGCACATTGACGAAACGTACGTGAAAGTTAATGGCCGCTGGGCTTATCTTTATCGGGCCGTTGACAGCAAGGGCCGCACTGTCGATTTTTACCTCTCCCAGCGTCGTAACAGCAAGGCGGCATATCGGTTCTTGGGTAAAATCTTCAACAACGTGAAGAAGTGGCAGATCCCACGATTCATCAACACGGATAAAGCGCCCACCTATGGACGTGCGCTTGCGTTACTCAAACGCGAAGGTCGATGCCCGCCTGATGTTGAACACCGACAGATTAAGTATCGGAATAACGTCATTGAATGCGATCATGGCAAGCTAAAAAGGATAATCGGCGCCACGCTGGGATTTAAATCCATGAAGACGGCTTACGCCACTATTAAAGGAATTGAGGTGATGCGTGCACTACGCAAAGGCCAGGCCTCAGCATTTTATTATGGTGACCCCCTGGGCGAAATGCGTCTGATAAGCAGAATTTTTGAAATGTGAGGCCTTTTAATAAGACAAAAGGCTACCTCATCGCGAACTTTGCAACAGTGCC
>NZ_JBKABN010000094.1:0-857 GCF_046269175.1 Serratia sp. J2 | reverse complement strand
TGGCCCATCCCGATACAGCATCCTGTTTACGTTTGACCGACTGCAACACAGCCCTAGCACCGTGAATGAGTAAGGTTCGTAAATAAATATCGCCTCGTTTGCTTATCCCGAGCAAGACTTGTTTGCCACCACTTGAATGCTGGCGTGGAACCAGTCCTAGCCAGGCAGCCAACTGTCGGCTATTTTCGAAATTGCTGGCGTTGCCGATAGTCGCAATTAGTGCGGTGGCGGTAACAGGGCCAATGCCTGGGATCTTGCTGATACGCTGGCATAGCGCATTTTGGCGGTAGCACTGCTCAATCTGCTTGTCGAGCGTAGCGATGACATCGAACAGATATGCCATATGGTGCTGTAACAGACTCAGCTGTACACGGAACAGAGATGGCAACGAGTTATCAGCATCTTCCAGGATCTCAGGTAACTGTCGCTGTAGCTGCTGGATCCCCCGGGGCACGACGATGCCAAATTCAGCCAATAGTCCCCGAATTTGATTCGCCTGAGCGGTCCGTTGCTTAATGAAACTCTGACGACTCCGGTGAAGTGCCAATACGGCTTGCTGCTCAGCGGTTTTGACCGGCACGAACCGCATGTTGGGTCGTGTGACGGCTTCGCAAATAGCCTCTGCGTCTGCAGCATCATGCTTATTGGTTTTGACATAGGGCTTGACGAACTGAGGGGCCATCAGCTTGACGTTATGGCCCATCGACATGAGTTTGCCGGCCCAAAAGTGGGCAGAAGCACAGGCTTCCATGCCGATCAAACAGGGAGGGATGTTGGCAAAAAAGGAAAGCATTTTTGCTCGTTTGAGTTGCTTGTTGAACAACCGCTTGCCGTGTTCGTCAATTCCGTGGACCTGG
>NZ_JBKABN010000093.1:0-911 GCF_046269175.1 Serratia sp. J2 | reverse complement strand
CACGATAAGCTCATCGGATGGTATCTGACAATCAACCACTACCACTAAATCGGAGTCACGACCGATTTGCTTTGTTATATCCTGCACCATCCAGAATAATATGAATTGGCTGGCTATAATCCGGGTAAACCTTCCTTATCTCATTGAAAAACTGGCAAACACTGTAGTCATTAATCGTTTCATAGTCATCAATGACCGGATGGGCAGTATCGTTCAGAGCCAGTGCCCCCAGGATGTTCATTCGGGTACGGCTGCCCGTTGTTTCAACAGCCTTTTTCTCACCTGTTCTTATCCAACCGAAGCTCAGTTTGGTTGCTTGAGTAGGATGCACAGCATCCAAAAAAAGAATAGGTTCATCGCCCGCATCCATCTTTAATTTTTCATAATATTCAATAAATTGTTGCTGTTTCTCTTCACTGAATTTATGAGGTACGCCTGAGGGTTTCTTATAGCTGAAGCCATGTCGGTGCAGCCATTTATTCATTCCAGGGATACTGTATGTGATCCCCCAGGTTTGCGCGACATAAGCCACAATCTGGAGAGTATGATGAAATAAATGTTGAGACAGATGGCGGATAAGTTGTTCGGTTTGTTCTGCGCTGAGCATCCCTTCAGAACCGCCATTTTCAAGCTTTAGCTTGCCTTTATTCAGGTATTCATGGATGTGGTGATCAACCGTTGTTTGGTGCAAGCGTAAAGCCTGAGCAATCATCACAGAACTCCAGCCTTCAGAAGCGAGAAGGACGGCTTTTATACGATCACAAACGAGCTTATCCCTACTGGAATCATGTAGGCGTTCGAGTTCGATTTTCTGTTCTGCGGTGATGAATATCTTCATGGTAAAAAGCATGATCCTCGTAGCGAACAAAATCAAGCGTTTTCAATGATCACGGGTATATTATAGACTTGCA
>NZ_JBKABN010000092.1:0-932 GCF_046269175.1 Serratia sp. J2 | reverse complement strand
GCGATTGGGTGGATCAGGGTAACAACCATGTTCACGTTATCGCCTGGCATTACCATCTCTACGCCTTCTGGCAGTTCGATGGTACCGGTCACGTCAGTGGTACGGAAGTAGAACTGTGGACGATAGCCTTTGAAGAATGGAGTATGACGACCACCTTCTTCTTTGCTCAGGATATACACTTCTGAATCGAACTGAGTGTGTGGCTTGATGGAACCTGGTTTAGCCAGTACCTGACCACGTTCAATGTCTTCACGTTTGATACCACGCAGCAGAACACCAACGTTCTCACCAGCACGGCCTTCGTCCAGCAGTTTGCGGAACATTTCAACGCCGGTACAGGTAGACTTAACGGTGTCTTTGATACCAACGATTTCAACTTCTTCGCCAACTTTAACGATACCGCGCTCAACACGACCGGTAACTACGGTACCACGACCGGAGATGGAGAATACGTCTTCGATTGGCAGCAGGAACGGCAGGTCGATAGCACGCTCTGGTTCTGGGATGTAAGAATCCAGGTGACCAGCCAGCTCGATGATTTTAGCTTCCCACTCAGCTTCGCCTTCCAGTGCTTTCAGCGCTGAACCACGAACAACCGGCAGGTCATCACCAGGGAAGTCATAAGCAGACAGAAGTTCACGAACTTCCATTTCTACCAGTTCCAGCAGCTCTTCATCATCAACCATGTCGCATTTGTTCATGAATACGATGATGTAAGGAACGCCAACCTGACGACCCAGCAGGATGTGCTCACGAGTCTGAGGCATAGGGCCGTCAGTCGCAGCTACAACCAGGATAGCGCCGTCCATCTGAGCAGCACCGGTGATCATGTTTTTCACGTAGTCGGCGTGCCCTGGGCAGTCAACGTGCGCGTAGTGACGAGTCGGGGTGTCATATTCAACGTGAGAAGTGTTGATGGTGATACCACGAGC
>NZ_JBKABN010000091.1:0-960 GCF_046269175.1 Serratia sp. J2 | reverse complement strand
GTGAGCTCCCCCTAGCCCTTGTGCCTCTGAGCCCGCGGGAGAGATTGTGCCCCGGCTGTCTATTTCCCTGTCGCCTTCTAGACCGAACGGTATCCTGTGCCTATGAGCACCCACATATAAGGATGGTCCGGCGATAAATTACAGACATGTTTATGGAGTGCCATCATGCGCAGAACCCCTGTCGGCGTTGATATCGCCAAACTCAAGTTTGATGTCGCCGTACTGCTGGACAATCAGAAGTATAAAACCAAAAAGTTTGCCAATACCCCTTCTGGGTGCCGCGAGTTCGCGGCCTGGTTGAGCCGCTTTGGCGACTGTCATGTCTGCATGGAGGCCACCGGGAGCTACAGCACGGAGCTGGCCACTTATCTGGCAGACAACAACTACCACGTCAGTCTGATGAACCCGGCGTGTATCCATTCCTTCAGCAATACAGAACTCACCCGGAACAAGACGGACAAAAGCGATGCAGCGATGATAGCCCGCTACTGCGCACTGCATCAGCCCGACCCGTGGTTCCCGGCCCCGTTGAGTGAACGCCAGTTGACCGCGCTGGTGAGGCATCTTAAGAACCTCGAAGAGATGCGTCAGATGGAAGAAAATCGTCTGGAGGTAGCAGAGGCGGTCATCGTCCCTTCACTCAATGAGCACATCGCCACGTTGGATGACCTGATACGAGAAACGAAGAAGAAAATCAGCCAACACATTGATGATAACCCAGACCTGAAGCGGGACAGCGACCTGTTGAAAAGCATCCCAGGAGTAGGAGATATGCTGAGTTCCAGCCTGCTGGCCTTCGCAGGGAACCTGCGGCGGTTCACCAGCAGCAAGGCCCTGGTCGCCTATGCAGGACTGAATCCACAGCGATGTGAGTCGGGGATGTTTAAAGGGAAAAGCCGGTTATCGAAAGTGGGACACGGTGAGCTGCGAAGCGCGTTATACATGCCCGCGGTGGTGGCA
>NZ_JBKABN010000090.1:0-1003 GCF_046269175.1 Serratia sp. J2 | reverse complement strand
GAACTTTTACTGACCCGCAGGATCAGAGCACTCTCCTTCTGACAGAACAGCGACATACCGTGGCAAAGCAAAAGTTCAAGATCACCAACTGGAAGGCTTACAACAAGGCCCTTATCACTCGAGGCTCTCTCACTTTCTGGGTGGATGAAACAGCAATCCATGCCTGGCACTGCGAGGCAACATCGTCTATGCGGGGTCGCCCGCAACATTATTCCGATATGGCCATCACCACGATATTGATGCTGAAGCGTGTTTTCGGTCTGACACTTCGTGCCCTCTAGGGCTTCGTCGACTCCATTTTCGCACTGATGAAAGTGCCGTTAAACTGTCCTGATTACACCTGCATCAGCAAGCGGGCGAAATCCGTGAATATCCCGTTTAAAACCCCAACGCGGGGTGAAATTGCGCACCTCGTTATCGACTCTACCGGCCTCAAAGTCTTTGGTGAAGGGGAGTGGAAGGTGAAAAAACACGGCCAGGAGAAACGGCGCATCTGGCGAAAACTGCACTTGGCGGTAGACGCGAAAACACATGAAGTCATCTGTGCAGACCTGTCATTGAGCAATATCACTGATACGGAAGTCTTTCCCGGCCTCATCCGGCAGACGCACCGCAAAATCAAGGTGGCCTCAGCGGATGGAGCTTACGATACGCGAGTGTGTCACGATGAATTAAGACGCAAGAAAATCAAGGCATTAATTCCGCCAAGAAGCGGAGCCCGCTATTGGCCCGCAGACTACGCAGACCGAAATCAAGCCGTGGCGAACCAGCGCCTTACGGGGACAACACACGATGGAAAAACATGACGGGCTACAACCGACGTTCGGTAGTGGAAACGGCGATGTACCGAGTAAAACAGCTATTTGGTGGTCACCTGACCTTGCGTGATTATGATGCGCAAGTGGCAGAGGCTATGGCGATGCTCCGCGCATTGAACAAGATGACGCTCGCGGGTATGCCAAAAAGTGTGCGCGTTGCCTGAGGTATATGCACATTCAAGGGA
>NZ_JBKABN010000009.1:0-183448 GCF_046269175.1 Serratia sp. J2 | reverse complement strand
AAAAACGGGAACCATCAGGTTCCCGTTATCATTCAACGCTAAATCACACTTACATGTGTTTAACGATAGCGTCGCCAAACTCTGAACATTTCAGCAGTTTAGCGCCTTCCATCAGGCGTTCGAAGTCGTAAGTCACGGTCTTGGCAGCGATAGCGCCTTCCATGCCTTTAACAATCAAATCAGCAGCTTCGAACCAACCCATGTGGCGCAGCATCATCTCAGCGGACAGGATGATGGAACCTGGGTTCACTTTGTCCTGGCCAGCATACTTAGGTGCAGTGCCGTGGGTAGCTTCAAACAGCGCACAGTCGGAACCGATGTTGGCACCAGGGGCAATACCGATACCGCCAACCTGAGCTGCCAGGGCGTCAGAGATGTAGTCACCGTTCAGGTTCATACAGGCGATCACGTCGTACTCAGCCGGGCGCAGCAGGATTTGCTGCAGGAAGGCGTCGGCGATCACGTCTTTAACCACGATCTCTTTACCGGTGTTCGGGTTTTTGATTTTCAGCCATGGGCCGCCGTCGATCAGTTCACCACCGAACTCTTCACGTGCCAGTTCGTAGCCCCAATCCTTGAAGGCACCTTCGGTGAACTTCATGATGTTGCCTTTGTGAACCAGCGTCACTGAATCACGATCGTTGGTGATCGCATATTCGATGGCCGCACGAACCAGGCGTTTGGTGCCTTCTTCGGAACAAGGCTTAACGCCAATACCGCACTGCTCTGGGAAACGGATCTTCTTCACGCCCATTTCGTCACGCAGGAACTTGATCACTTTGTCGGCTTCTGCAGAACCCGCTTTCCATTCGATACCGGCGTAGATGTCTTCGGCGTTTTCACGGAAGATCACCATATCGGTCAGCTCAGGCTGCTTAACTGGGCTTGGTGTACCCTGGTAATAACGTACCGGGCGCAGACACACGTACAGATCGAGCTGCTGGCGCAGTGCCACGTTCAGAGAACGAATACCGCCACCCACTGGCGTAGTCAGTGGGCCTTTGATCGCTACGCGGTAGTCACGAATGAGTTCCAGTGTTTCTTCCGGCAGCCACACGTCTTTCCCGTAAACGTGGGTGGATTTTTCACCAGTATAGATTTCCATCCAGGAGATTTTACGTTCGCCGTGGTAGGCCTTTTTAACCGCTGCATCCACCACGTGGATCATGGCAGGAGTAACGTCAACGCCAATACCGTCACCTTCGATGAACGGGATGATAGGGTTATGCGGAACAACCAGTTTACCCTGGGCATCAACCGTAATCTTTTTACCTTCTGCCGGAACAACTACTTTGCTTTCCATCAACCTCTCCTTTCTGTCTTCAAGCGCAATTTTTGTTAATGCTTTGTAAGATGCGTGTCAATACTACTTGAATATTCAGCTCGCGCCAATCCGAAACGGATTAGGCTATAATGCGCTTATCATTCGAAATCTCAAAGACCATGACTAAATTCTCTGTTAAAAATCACCAAGTTAAACGATTCAGCCGCAGTAAACCCGCAGCACGCCAGAAATCGCAGGCGCCGCGGCGAGTGGTTATCTTCAACAAACCCTTTGATGTGTTACCACAGTTTACCGACGAAGCCGGACGCGTCACTCTGAAAAAATTCATTCCTTTCAGCGATGTTTATGCCGCCGGGCGACTCGATCGCGACAGCGAAGGCTTACTGGTGCTGACCAACGACGGAAAGCTACAGGCGCAACTAACCCAGCCCGGCAAACGCACCGGTAAGATTTATTATGTGCAGGTGGAAGGCGAACCCCAGGAGAGCGATCTGGCTGCATTGCGCCTTGGCGTTACGCTGACCGATGGGCCAACCCTGCCCGCCGGAGCGGAGCTGGTCGAAGAACCAGAATGGTTGTGGCCACGTACTCCGCCCATCCGGGAACGCAAGACCATCCCCACCAGTTGGCTGAAAATCACGCTCTACGAGGGCCGAAACCGCCAGGTGCGTCGCATGACGGCACATATCGGCTTCCCTACCCTGCGCCTGATTCGTTACAGTATGGGCAATCTTTCCCTGGGGAGCTTGCAACCTGGGGAATGGCAGACCGTCGATTCACTATAAGGAACCGCCATGTTTAAGCCGCACGTCACCGTTGCCTGCGTGGTTCATGCCGCCGGTAAATTTTTGGTGGTCGAAGAAACCATCAACGGTAAAGCCCTGTGGAATCAACCGGCTGGCCATCTCGAAGCGGATGAAACGCTGGTCCAGGCCGCCGAGCGCGAGCTGTGGGAAGAGACCGGCATCCGTGCCACGCCGCAGTCTTTCCTGCGGATGCATCAGTGGATCGCGCCAGACCGCACGCCGTTTTTGCGCTTCTGCTTTGTGATTGAGCTGGAGCAGCCGCTGCCCACCGAACCGCAAGACGATGACATCGACCGCTGTCTGTGGCTGACCGCCGAGCAGATCCTGGAGGCTGAAAACCTGCGTTCACCGCTGGTGGCCGAGACGATCCGTTGTTATCAGCAGCCGGAACGCTACCCGTTGTCGCTGGTTGCCAGCTTTAACTGGCCGCTTTAACGGCAAATAAGGGCCGTGCGCGCAGGCGGCCAACGTGGTAAAATCCTGCGCTTGTTTTTTATCGCACAGTACGTGTTCAAGTTCGTGAGATCCCCATGTCAGACAACAGCCAGAAAAAAGTGATCGTCGGAATGTCCGGCGGCGTCGACTCTTCCGTTACCGCCTATCTGTTACAACAACAGGGCTATCAGGTCGCTGGGTTGTTCATGAAGAACTGGGAAGAAGACGACGACGAGGAATACTGCTCGGCCGCCACCGATTTGGCCGATGCGCAAGCCGTCTGCGACAAGCTGGGCATCGAGCTGCATACGGTGAACTTCGCAGCGGAATACTGGGACAACGTGTTCGAGCTGTTCCTTGAAGAGTATAAGGCAGGCCGTACCCCTAACCCGGATATCCTGTGCAATAAAGAAATCAAATTCAAAGCGTTCCTGGAGTTTGCGGCTGAAGATCTGGGGGCGGATTTTATCGCTACCGGTCACTATGTCCGCCGCCAGGACGTGGACGGCAAAAGCCGCCTGCTGCGCGGCGTCGACGGTAACAAAGACCAAAGCTATTTCCTGTATACCCTGAGCCACGAGCAGGTCGCGCAAAGCCTGTTCCCGGTCGGTGAGTTGGAAAAGCCAGAGGTACGCCGCATTGCGGAGCAACTGGAACTGGTTACCGCCAAGAAAAAAGACTCTACCGGTATCTGCTTTATCGGCGAACGTAAATTCCGCGACTTCCTGGGCCGCTATCTGCCAGCACAGCCAGGCCCAATCGTTAGCGTCGACGGCCAAACCATCGGCGAACATCAGGGCTTGATGTACCACACCCTCGGCCAGCGTAAAGGCTTGGGTATCGGCGGTATGAAAGACAGCAGCGAAGATCCGTGGTACGTGGTGGATAAAGACGTCGCCAACAATATTCTGGTGGTCGCTCAAGGCCACGAACATCCGCGCCTGATGTCTATCGGCCTGATCGCCCAGCAGTTACATTGGGTGGATCGCCTGCCGTTGACACAACCTCTGCGCTGTACGGTTAAAACCCGTTATCGCCAGCAGGATATTCCCTGCACCGTGACGCCGCTAGACGCCGAGCGCATCGAAGTCCGCTTCGACGAGCCGGTCGCAGCCGTCACCCCAGGCCAGTCCGCCGTGTTTTATCAGGGCGATATCTGCCTGGGCGGCGGCATTATTGAACAGCGTATACAGGAGTAACCGTGGCGAAGAATTATTACGACATCACGCTGGCCATGGCCGGGATTAGCCAAGCGGCCCGTCTGGTACAGCAGTTGGCGCACGAAGGGCAAATGGATGGCGAAGCCTTCCATACCTCACTCAACAGCCTGTTGCAGATGGATCCGCCTTCTACCCTGGCGGTGTTCGGCGGTGAAGAGCGTAACCTTAAGATGGGGCTGGAAACCTTGATTGGTGTACTCAACGCCAATAACAAAGGCCCCGCCGCCGAGCTGACCCGCTACACCATCAGCCTGATGGTGCTGGAGCGCAAGCTGAACGCCAACAAAACGGCGATGAATACGCTCGGCGAGCGCCTGAGCCAGTTGGAGCGTCAGTTGGCGCATTATGAACTGGGTTCAGATACCATCATCAGCGCCCTGGCCGGTATCTATGTCGATGTCGTGGCACCATTAGGGCCGCGTATTCAGGTAACAGGTTCACCCGCCATCTTGCAAAATCCGCAGGTGCAGGCCAAGGTTCGTGCCACCCTGCTCGCCGGTATTCGTGCCGCCGTGCTGTGGCAGCAGGTTGGCGGTAGCCGCCTGCAGTTAATGTTTTCCCGTAATCGTCTGCTCAAGCAGGCGCAAAATATCGTTGCTCATTGTTAAACTTCCCAGGAGTTGCTACCGATGGAATTATCCTCACTGACCGCCGTTTCCCCCATTGATGGACGCTACGGTGATAAAGTCAGCGCACTGCGCACCATTTTCAGCGAGTATGGCTTGCTGAAATTCCGCGTGCAGGTTGAAGTACGTTGGCTGCAAAAACTGGCCGCTTGCGCAGAGATCAAAGAAGTTCCCGCTTTTGACGCCGACGCAAACGCTTACCTCGATAAGATCGTCGCAGAATTCAGTGAAGAAGACGCCCAGCGCATCAAGACCATCGAGCGCACCACCAACCATGATGTGAAAGCGGTGGAATACTTCCTGAAAGAGAAAGTGGAAGCGGTACCGGCTCTGCACGCCGTGTCCGAGTTTATCCACTTCGCCTGTACCTCTGAAGACATCAATAACCTGTCCCACGCACTGATGCTGCACACTGCGCGTCAGGATGTGGTGTTGCCGCACTGGCGCAAGATCATCGAATCCATCAAAGGGCTGGCGCTGGAATATCGTGATATTCCGCTGCTGTCACGTACCCATGGTCAACCCGCTACCCCGTCTACCGTGGGTAAAGAGTTTGCCAACGTGGCCTACCGGATGGAGCGTCAATATCGCCAGTTAGAGCGCATTGAGATCCTCGGTAAAATCAACGGCGCGGTGGGCAACTACAATGCCCACATCGTGGCCTATCCGGAAGTAGACTGGCACCGTTTCAGCGAAGAGTTTGTCACTTCGCTGGGAGTGACCTGGAACCCGTACACCACCCAGATCGAACCGCATGACTATATCGCCGAGCTGTTCGACTGTGTGGCACGTTTCAACACCATCCTGATCGACTTTGACCGTGATATCTGGGGTTACATCGCCCTGAACCACTTCAAGCAAAAAACCATTGCCGGTGAGATCGGTTCTTCCACCATGCCGCACAAGGTTAACCCGATCGACTTCGAGAACTCCGAAGGCAACCTGGGCCTGGCTAACGCGGTGCTGGGCCATCTGGCTAGCAAACTGCCGGTTTCCCGCTGGCAGCGTGACCTGACGGACTCCACGGTGCTGCGTAACCTGGGCGTGGGCCTGGGCTATGCGCTGATTGCCTATCAGGCCACCATGAAAGGCATCAGCAAGCTGGAAGTGAACCGTGCGCACCTGCTGGACGAGCTGGATCACAACTGGGAAGTGCTGGCCGAGCCGATCCAGACCGTGATGCGCCGCTACGGCATCGAAAAACCGTATGAGAAGCTCAAAGAGCTGACCCGTGGCAAGCGCGTGGATGCGGCCGGTATGCAAACCTTTATCGATAGTCTGGAACTGCCGGAAGACGAGAAAACCCGCCTGAAAGCCATGACGCCAGCAAACTACATTGGCCGCGCCACCACCATGGTTGACGAGCTGAAGTAAGCGTCTTCCCTTGTATCTTTAAAGGCTCTTTAGTTACCCGCCCAAGGGCGGGTAAACTTTAACCGAGCTGAGCCTGCCCCCACAGCCAGATCACCTATGAAACAACAAGCCGGCAAGATCAGCGACCCTACGCAGCGAAAAGATTATCTTGCCGTTTTATAGTGAGCTATCTGTGAAACGCCGCCCTTTATGGTAGAAAACTCGATCGTGCTCACCGATTGGTCTTAGTACGCGGCAGGGAACGCCCGCAGCAACCACGTCTGCAGGCACATCCTTGGTCACCACGCTTCCAGCACCAATAACGCTGTTACGACCAATGGTAACGCCAGGGTTAATGATGACCCCACTCCCAATCCAGACATTATCTTCAAGGGTTACGGGCAAAGAAAACTGCTGGCCGGTAATACGCACCGCAGGATCCACCGGGTGCCCCGTGGTAGATATCGTGACATTCGGTGCAATCATCACATTATCGCCAATCTGGACCTTACCGTCGTCCACCACAACCAGATTAAAGTTGGCATAAAAGTTTTCCCCAATAGCGATCTGGCTACCATAGGCAACATGCAGTGGCGGCTCAATCCAAAAGTTCTTGCCAATCCTTCCCATCAGTTGTTGGATCAGCGCTTCACGTTTTGTCCGCTCTGAAGGCCGCGTATGATTAAAGTCATAAACCAATTCTTTTCCGCGCAGGCGCTCTTCTGCCATACCTTCATCCATATCAGTGTATAAACACCCACTGGCTAACTTTTCCCGTTGCGTCATCATCGCATTATCCTTGTCGTTGACTATGCCATATCCCTTACGGCTTCAGGTTCACGTTTAAAAGCTGACAGCGGCCCACGCCCCGACAAAGTGAAGACTGATATCAGAGTAAACGTTAGCGCAATAAGCCCCAGAATAAGGTAGGTTCCGTGGAAGCCGACTTTTTCATACATATTCCCGGCAAAGACCGACATAAACATGATGGCTAATTGTTTAAAGAAACAGAAGCAAACCAGATAAATAGTGGCAGAGAAACGCACCTCAAATACCGAAGTGATATATTTAAAACAGCCGACGATCAGGAACGGAATTTCAAACATATGCAAGGTTTTCAGAATAACCACCTCTAACGGCGTAGAGGCAAATGAAGAGCCGATAATACGTATAGACATGATTAGCCCCGCGAGCAACAGCGCATTTTTTCCACCGATACGATTCACAATGAGCGGTGCAAAAAACATGATTGAGGCATTCAGCAACTCCCCCATCGTGGTGACATAACCAAAAACACGCGTTCCTTGATCGGTAGAAGAGAAGAACGAAGTGAAAAAGTTGGCGAATTGCTGATCAAACACATCATAGGTACAGGAAACGCCTACCACGTACAGGGCTAAAAACCACAGTTTTGAGTCTTTCAATAATTCGAACGCCAAGCGTAAATTAAATGGCTTGGTGTTAGCGCCCAATTTGTCAGCAACCTGGGCGGTACTGCCGGTTTCAGGCTTGGCGATAAGTAACAGGATCGCCAGTATCACGGCACAACCAGAGCCTAACCAGAATACAAATTCGTTGTTGATGGTAAACATGATGCCAACCACAGAGGCACACAACGCCCAGCCCACACAGCCAAATAAACGCGCGCGGCCAAATTCAAACGAGCTACGGCGGCTTACTTTCTCTATATACGCTTCAATAGCCGGCGCACCTCCGTTATAAATGAAGCCAAGATAAATCCCACCCGCAATGGAGCCTAAAAAAATATTGGTGCGTAGTAACGGGCCAAAAACATAGATAAAGAACGGCGCAAACAACACCAGCATCCCTGTGATTATCCACAGCAAGTGTTTTCTCAACCCCAGCTTATCCGACAGCAAGCCAAATATCGGCTGAAACAGTAATGAGAAGAAGGAGATGCTGGCAAAGATAATACCGGTATCGCTTTTACTGACCTGGTTGATGTCATGCAGCCAGATAGGGAAAAACGGAAAATAGGCGCCCATGATGAAGAAGTAGAAAAAGAAAAACAGCCCAAACATCCAGAAGTTAGTGTTTTTTAAATAGTACATGCGAACTCCTTGTGCAAAACCCAAGCGCGTTTGAGTTCATACTCAAGTACGCGACATTATTTATATTTTCATCAGGTAGGAGATAGATACTTTTCCGTATTTTAAATACTCGAGTTGCGGGAAGGTGCTAAACCCACTCCCCCAGTCACATAGATAACCATATGACTGGGGTAAACAAGTGCAAATAAGAATCCATCCTGTGATGAATAAGTATTATCCGCCGTACTGCCAAACCAACTTATAGTTATAGTGCTCAGCATCCAAGATAAAATCTGGGCTCACACTCGGGCTCCATGAGTCATCACCGCCGACCCCCATATGGAAACCATCTATATTGACCCAAACCCCCTGCTCCGCACGCAACAAATGGTTATGCGAGGTATCAGCCAATTGTTGCTGGCCATATTGGCTGAGGCCAAAGTGGAAATCCCCCTGCCACTGCCAGTGGCCAAAATTCAGTTGCCGAGTATTGCAACGCAATCCATTCTCCGTTGGGAAAATGTATGGCGTATGTAGCTCAGAAATCGGTAACGTCCACCGCCCAAGCTGAGCGGAAAGCTGGCGGTCAGGGTAGTTTTCGTGTGGGCCTAACCCCAGCCACGATGCGCGTTCAGCAACCTCCGCAAGTTGGCAGCTCAAGCCAATCCGCGCCGGCGCTGGAATTCCATGGGCTACATCAACGTTGACATCAATATGCAGTTTACCCAGGCAGTTAATCAAAAAGGTCTTGCGGCTGATAAACATGATGTTGTTTTGGAAGGTATAAGCATGGGCTGTGCGGATCTGCACGCCTTGGGAAATCGCATCAACTTCACATTGCAGTAGGCGCGTTTCTAGCGCGTACATACCAGCTCTCTTCCAACGTTCTACCCATGCATTAGGATCGATGTGAGTGGTATCGCTCACCCCAATGTCATTATCAAGCGGTGCGCGGGTAAAGTTGTCGCGTAACGGCGTCAACAGAGCAGCTTTTTCATCCTGCCACCACTGTTCAAGCAAACCGGTTTGCCGATTGAACTGCCAGCGCTGTGTCCCCCACTCAATGCTGAAAGCGTCATTATGCTCGTTCAACCGAGGTGACTGCGCCTGAACGTCACTGTGGTCGGTTGGTAAGGTTAATGGTCGAGATAAACGCCACTGGTCCCAGGCACAACGATGATGTTCTTTAGACCATGCTGTTGCCTTGATTTGGCGAACCTCCACGTTCAACCACAGCTCACCGCTCTCTTTCAGCTCGGGAATGTCACCCAGTACGATTCTCTGCGTACCCTGCGCCGCTAATGACAGTTCAACCTCGCCCTGTGCAATAGCTTTCCCGTCCAAGGCTACATTCCAATAAAGCCGCTCGTTATCGCTGGTACGGAATAAATACTCACTGTTCACTTCAATCGTTAACGGCTGCTGTTCGAGCATTTGGAACTGATAAAACTGCTGGGCACGTTGTGCTTCAAACAGTGCCGGGTGCGGACTGCGATCGGGGAATACCAACCCGTTTAGACAAAATTGGCGGTCATTAGGCGTATCACCGAAGTCGCCGCCGTAGGCCCAGTATGATTGACCATCATCGGCAAGACGCGTCAGACCTTGGTCGACCCAGTCCCAGACAAAGCCCCCCTGCAGTCGCGGATGTTTACGAAAAGCCTGCCAATAACGATCAAAACCGCCAAAGCTATTGCCCATGGCATGGGCGTACTCGCACAGGATCAGCGGACGCTGTTCGTCGGGTAAACCGATCCACTTGCTGATCGACCATTTGGGTACCGCTGGGAAGGATTGATCCTGCTCAACCCTTGCGTACATCGGGCAGATAATATCCGTTGCGGCTGTGTTGGCTCCGCCGCCTTCATACTGTACCGGACGGGTAGGATCCTCGCTTTTTATCCAGCGGTACAGAGCATCATGGTTGCCCCCATGGCCAGATTCATTGCCCAATGACCAGATGATAATACAAGCGTGGTTACGGTCACGCTGCACCATGCGCGTAACTCGCTCGCTCATGGCGGGTAGCCAGAGCGGATCGTTGCTTAGCCGGTTCATCGGCTGCATGCCGTGGGTTTCAATATTAGCCTCATCCACTACATACAGGCCGTAGCGATCGCACAGCTTGTACCACAGCGGGTGGTTCGGATAATGGGAACAGCGCACAGCGTTGAAATTATGCTGCTTCATCAGCAGGATATCCTGACGCATGGTGGCTTCATCCATGACTTGACCATGCTCTGGATGGTGCTCATGCCGGTTGGTGCCACGTATCAATAGCGGCTGTCCGTTAAGCTTTAGCAAGCCGTTGCTGATCTCAATCTGTCGGAAACCCACATCATAGGCTTCAGCCTCCACCAATTCACCGGTTGGGGAGAGCAACTTGACCACTGCACGATACAGTGCTGGCGTCTCTGCACTCCACAAGGCGGGTTGATCCACCGACAAACGCAGAGTCGTGCGCTCATCATAAGCGCCGCGCTCATCGATAATCTCGCTGCCGAAGTCCTGCATTTTCTCGGCGATCAGAGCATCTTTACGCCACAGTTGCACCTGCACCCGGTGTTGTTGTGGCTGATGAGCTCGCACCTCTACCACCAATTCCCCTCGGCGGAAACTGTCGCTTAATGGCGTGGTAATAGTGATATCGCTCAGATGAGTGGCGGGTTTATGCAACAGGCTGACATCGCGAAAAATCCCGCTCATGCGCCACATATCCTGATCTTCCAGATAACTGCCGTCGCACCAGCGTAATACCATCACCGCCAGCCGGTTTTCCCCTGGAACCAAAACATCGCTGAGATCGAATTCAGCAGGTAAACGGCTGTCTTGTGAATAGCCAACCCAGTGACCATTGCACCACAGATAAAACGCAGAATTGACACCGTCGAAAATAATCCGGGTCTGCCCCTGCGATAGCCACCCATCATCGACATTAAATGTGAGCGAATAACATCCTGTAGGATTTTCTACCGGGACGAAGGGTGGGTTAACCGGGATCGGATAGGTGACGTTGGTATAAATCGGTGCGTCATAGCCTGCCAATTGCCAGTTTGACGGCACCTGTATTTCATCAGCGTTATCCAGATCGCTCTGTAGCCAGGTCTCCGGCACCCGTTCTGGCTGACTAAAATAGCTAAACTTCCAGGTCCCATTTAATGAAACAGACTGCGCTGAAGCTCTATCTTCTCTGGCATCTTGCTCATTGCGCCAGCTTTGAAATGGCGGGTGTACTGGTAGGCGACGGTATTGCGTACAGGCAGGATTTTCCCAGTCTCGACGAGATAAAACAGCGCTGAGTGATTTCCCTGTTTGAGATGCGTTCATGCTTCCCCTCCAAAATGTTATACGCTCACAATTAACAATAAAATGAACAGTACGTGTAGAGGTGTAAAGCAAATATCCTTGGGAAAGCGAGGTCAGTCACAAATTAAGCTCAGGGATCGCAACCGATCCCTGGCGTTGGCGGCTATTTTCCCTCGAGCGCGGAGATTTGGCGTGCGATACGCAGCAACTCCTGAGATAAAGTTTGCAGCGATACCTTCTCTTGATTCATAACTGCCGTTGTATGCCTTTGCACCAGACTGGTCGTCAAACGCAAAGAACCGGCATGAGGCACATGTCGCTCTTCCAGGCACTGAACCAGGCGTTTAACGCTTTCCTGCCCCAACATCCGAAAGTCCTGCTTAATGGTTGTCAGCGGGGGGTAATAATAAGCACTGTCTTCAGTATCATCGTAACCCACTACCGACATTTGCACCGGAATTTGCAACCCATACTCCTGCAGAGCACGCAGCACGCCTAACGCCATTTGATCGTTGGCAATCAATATCGCCGTTGGGTGTTTCGGCAAGCTCAGGATCTGCCCGGCAAGCTGATAACCGGAAGCCGCACTCCAATCGCCATGGAGCACCGAACAAGGCTTCAACTGACACTCCGTTAACGTAGTCAGCCACCCCTGATAGCGCAAACGCGCCGAAATCGAGACCAGCGGCCCGGTAATCAGTGCTATATCACGATGCCCAAGAGCAACGACATGTTCTACCCCTTGACGAGCCCCCTCATAGGGATCAAAAAGAATGCTGGAGACATCAGAATCAGGGTCGACGTCCAAAAACAGCGCAGGCACCTTGCCACAAACTTGTTCAATAGCGTGAGAATCTTCAGCGCAGAGAGAAACATTAATCAGCAATCCATCCACCCGTTGCGACAACAGCTCATTTATCGCAGTGCGACAGGCCTGAACGCTAAGATCTTCCACCATGGAAATCACCACGTTAAATCCCATCTGGTTCGCCTGCGTTTTAATTGCCGAAGCGATTTGGGAAGGTGCGTGCAGCGCTAGTTCGGTGGTCGCCAGCCCTAGCGTAAAACTCTGTTTACCTGCAAGTTGCTGTGCGACACGGTTTGGTACGTAATTCAACGCAGCCATTGCTTGCTCGACCTTCGCGCGGGTTTTACCCGAAACGTGTTCAGCACGATTTAATACCCGCGACACGGTTTGATACGACACTCCGGAATAGTCGGCGACGTCATTCAGCGTGACAGATTTAGGCTTCATACAGTTTCTCGCGTCGATTAATTCAAAGAAATCAAGCTAATGAGTGTTAATCATAGCAGCTTAAGAAGCTATTCAACCAGGCATTATTGGCGGCACGGCCTGAAGGTATTGATTTCAGGCCTTCGGGCACATAAAACGTGAACCCGTAAATCCCGCAACCCTTATTTTTTACTAAAAACTAATGAAAGTTCGCCGACATCACTTACAATGCCAGATAACGAAGTTTGCCGTTCAGGCTGTGAGATAAGGATAGATATGGCAACGCTGAAAGACATCGCGGCCGAAGCAGGAGTTTCATTGGCGACGGTCTCCCGGGTTTTGAATGACGATCCCACGCTCAACGTCAAAGAAGAGACCAAGCATCGCATTCTGGAAATTGCCGAAAAGCTGGAATACAAGACCAGCAGTGCCAAAAAGCATCTGACTAACGCGGTGGTACAGCATCACGTGCTAGCGCTGTACAGCTATAAGCAAGAGATGGAAATCAACGATCCTTACTACCTTTCCATCCGTCACGGCATCGAAACCCAGTGCGAGAGGTTGGGAATTGAACTCACCAACTGCTACAAAAACAACCAACTGCCGGATCTGAAAAAGATCACCGGTGTGCTGATCGTCAGTAAACCTGCGCCTGAGATCCTGCGTAAGGCAGCGGCGTTAACCGACAACATCTGCTTTATTGATTTTAATGAGCCCGGTTCCGAATACGACTCGGTGGATATCGACCTGACAAAAATCAGCAAAGAGATCATCGACTTCTTTATTGAGCACGGGGCCAAACGCATCGGTTTTATCGGCGGTGCCGATGAGCCGAATAAAGCGGATATCCGCGAAGCGGCCTTTGTAGAATATGGGCGGCTGAAAGGCGTAGTCCGCGAGCAAGATATCTACCGTGGCGATTTCTCTAGCGCCTCCGGCTATGAGCTGGCGAAAAAGATGCTGGCAACCAAGGATTACCCTTCCGCACTGTTTGTCGCCTCAGACTCCATTGCCATTGGGGTGTTACGCAGCATTCATGAGCTGGGGTTGAAAATCCCACAGGACATCGCCCTGATCAGCGTCAACGATATCCCGACCGCGCGTTTTACCTTCCCACCGCTTTCTACCGTGCGTATCCACTCGGAAATGATGGGGATCCAAGGGGTCAACCTGCTGCTGGAGAAATTCCGTGATGGCCGCGCCCTGCCGCTGCAGGTCTACGTACCCAGCAAGTTAAAACTGCGTGAAACCACCAAGTAACCTGACGACTCAATTCTCGCCATGTAGGGGCGCCGTATGTGCGCCCGCTAAAGCACCTATCTCGCATCCAAACGCCTAATTATTAGTAAAAAACACTAATAATTACGAGGTTTTTTACTTCGGAATCTGTCAATTTCTGCCACTATTCCTCGCCTACCACGCCAATTTGCCATTCCTTTAACCCGATCACAGATCCACCAGCGCATCGGGCATAAAGCGTGATCGAGTTAAAGTAAAACAAATCATCGGCTATATTTTAGTAAATGTTTTACTAAAATCCATTCCAAGCATTGACGCATTCCATGCCAAGACTGCGACCTACAGCATTCAGACCAGGAGAGATGACGTGAATAATTGGGAAAACTTTCAACACCTGCATGAGAACCGAATGGCCCCCCGCGCCTACTTCTTCTCATATGACTCGCTTAAGCGTGCCCAAACCTTTCAGCGCGCCCTCAGCAGCCACTTTATGGCACTCAGCGGCCAATGGAGCTTTAACTACTTCACCAACCCGCTGCTGGTGCCCGAAGACTTTTATTCACAAAGGATGACTGACTGGGGCCAGATCACGGTACCCAACATGTGGCAAATGGAAGGCCACGGCATCCTGCAATACACCGATGAAGGCTTCCCCTTCCCGATCGATGTCCCTTTCGTGCCGACAGACAACCCGACCGGTGCTTACCAGCGTAGCTTTACACTTGGTGAACAGTGGAGTGGAAAACAGACCATCATCAAATTCGATGGGGTCGAGACCTATTTTGAAGTGTACGTCAACGGCCAGTATGTCGGCTTCAGCAAGGGCAGCCGCCTGACCGCCGAATTTGATATATCCGGTTACGTGCACTCCGGGGAAAACCTGCTCGCCGTGCGCGTTATGCAGTGGGCGGACTCGACCTATATTGAAGATCAGGATATGTGGTGGACAGCTGGCATCTTTCGCGATGTCTATCTGGTGGGCAAAGAGCCGGTTCACGTGCAGGATCTGACCGTTCGCACCGATTTTGCCGATGACTACCAAAGCGCGACCCTGTCTTGCGCACTGGAGATCGAAAACCTGTCCGGCGCACCGCTAGCAGACTACGTGGTCGAGTATGCCCTGTTTGATAACGATAACCTCCTGGCACAGCAGTGCCTAGGCGCACAAACGCAGACCCATTTTGCTATCAATCTGGCCAATCCAATCCAGTGGTCAGCGGAAAACCCTTATCTCTATCAGCTGTTTATCACGCTTAAAGACCAAAGCGGTACCGTATTGGAAGTGATCCCTCAGCGCGTCGGGTTCCGCGATATCAAGGTGCGTGACGGACTGTTCTACATCAACAACCAGTATGTGATGCTGCACGGCGTCAACCGCCATGATAACGACCATTTGAAAGGCCGTGCGGTAGGCATGGATCGCGTCGAAAAAGATCTGATCCTGATGAAACAGCACAATATCAACTCGGTACGTACCGCCCATTATCCTAACGACCCGCGCTTTTATGAGCTGTGCGACATTTACGGGCTGTTCGTGATGGCCGAAACCGACGTCGAAACCCACGGTTTTGCCAACGTGGGCGATCTGAGCCGCATCACCAACGATCCGGCCTGGGAAACGGTATTCGTCGATCGCATCGTGCGCCACGTTCACGCGCAGAAGAACCATCCGTCGATCGTGATGTGGTCGCTGGGCAATGAGTCCGGTTACGGTTGCAACATCCATGCGATGTACCATGCCACCAAGGCCATCGACGATACCCGCCTGGTGCACTACGAAGAAGACCGCGACGCCGAGGTGGTGGATATCATTTCCACCATGTATACCCGTGCGCCGTTGATGAACGAGTTTGGTGAACACCCGCATGCCAAACCACGCATCATCTGTGAATACGCGCACGCCATGGGCAATGGCCCCGGCGGCCTGACGGAATATCAGAACGTGTTTTACCAGCACGATCATATTCAGGGCCACTACGTTTGGGAGTGGTGCGATCACGGCATCCTGGCGCACGATGAGCAAGGCCAGGCGTTTTACAAATACGGCGGCGACTTCGGCGACTATCCGAACAACTACAACTTCTGCATGGACGGGCTGATCTTCCCGGATCAAACCCCAGGGCCGGGCCTGAAGGAGTACAAGCAGGTTATTGCGCCGGTGAAGATCCGTGCGCTTGAGCCTCACCTTGGCACCTTCCTGGTCGAGAACAAGTTGTGGTTCACCAATCTGGATGATTACACCCTCACCGCCGAAATCCGCGCAGAAGGGGAAACGCTGGCAACGCTGCCTCTGCGGCTGAAAGATTTGGCAGCCAACTCTTCACGGGAAATCCGCCTTGAACTGCCTGAACTGGATGAGCGCGAAGCCTTTGTGAACTTCACCGTGCGCAAGAACTCCAGCACGCTGTACAGCCCGGCAAATCATGATATCGCGGTGTACCAGTTCCAGCTCAAAGAGAACACTGCGCAAACGGAAGCCTATACCAACCTCAACGCCTTGCCTCTCCGGGTAGCGGAAAGCCGCCTGGCATACTGCATCAGCGGCCAGGACTTTACGCTGACCTTCTCCAAGGTGAACGGCAAGCTAACCTCCTGGATGAGCTACGGGGAAGAAATCATCGCCTCTGCTCCGGCGTTAAGCTTCTTCAAACCGATGATCGATAACCATAAACAGGAGTATCAGGGCCTGTGGGAACCCGCTCATCTGCAAATCATGCAAGAGCACTTCCGCACATTGGACGTCGTTCAGGCCGATGGCCGCGTTGAAATCACCGTGACCAGCATCATCGCCCCGCCGGTCTTCGACTTCGGCATGCGCTGCTGCTACCGCTACCAGATCAATGCCGAAGGCCAGCTCAACGTGGAACTCAGCGGCGAGCGTTACGGCGATTACCCGTACGTGATCCCGGCCATCGGGCTGGATATCGGCATTAACGGCGGCTTTGATCGGGTGAACTACTATGGCCGCGGCCCGGAAGAAAACTATCAGGACAGCCAGCAAGCCAACCTGATCGATATTTACCAGACCACGGTGGCCGAGATGTTCGAGCACTATCCGTTCCCACAAAACAACGGTAACCGCCAGCATGTGCGCTGGGCCGCGCTCACCAATCGTCACGGTACCGGTCTGCTGGTCAAACCGCAGCAACCGATCAATTTCAGCACCTGGGAGTACACCAGCCAGAACCTGCATCAGGCGCAGCATACCAATGAGCTGCAACCAAGTGGATATATCACCCTCAACCTTGACCACCAAGTGATGGGGCTGGGTTCCAACTCATGGGGCAGCGAAGTCCTCGACTCCTACCGGGTTTACATGGCGCCATTCCGCTATGGCCTGACCCTGCTACCGCTGCAAGCCGGTGACGTCAGCGCCCAGGCGCTGGCCAACCATGACTTTGCCAATGACTTCTTCACTCCAACCACCAATGAGGCCTGATCCATGCACGTATTAGACAACCTGGAACAATTCAAAGTGGTTTACCGGGACGGCCGCAAATGGAACCGTTGTGTGGAAGCCATTGACAACATTGCCAATATCAAAGACGGCGTGATGCACTCCATCGGCGATACGCTGGTCTATATGATTGAAGACGGCGTCACCTGTAATCGCTCGACCTTTGAAGGCAACCGTCGCTATTTCACCATCCAATACTACCTCGAGGGCGGCGAAACGGTGGAGTTCGCGCAGAAATCAGCCCTCACCCCCGTTGAGGCCTACCGCGATGAAACCGACCGCGAATATCTGCAAGGCACCGGGCAAACCTGCGAATTACGTGCCGGGCAACTGGCGATTTTTGACAATCGGGAGGCCTACCGCTTCCACGGCGATAACCGGGTGAGAAAAGTGGTGCTGCGGGTCACCATTGAGGATGGCTACATGTTGAACAAGTGATCCTGCTGATTATGAAGCGAACCGGGCGGGAAATCACTCCCGCTCAATCCAGATTGAGTTCATCATTCATGTTGTTCATCGGAGGACGCTATGTCCGATTCTTTACGTGGCACGATTGGCAAGTTTGCCCTGTTGTCGATGACCTTTGCGGCGGTGTTCAACGTACGCAATATCGTCAACAACAACATTGAACTGGGCTTGAGTTCAGCCCCGGTATTTTTGTTTGCAACCCTGGTCTACTTCATTCCCTTTGTGTTTATTATCGCGGAGTTTGTGTCCGCCAATAAGAACTCGGAATCGGGGATGTACGATTGGTTAAAACAGCCTCTGGGCACCCGTGCAGCCTATATGGGGTCGTTCCTGTATTGGTTCGTCAACCTTTTCTGGTTTGTATCACTGTTGCCTAACGTGATTGCCTATGCGTCGTACGCCATTATGGGCCGCGAATACGCCTTTTCCCCGGTGATGGTATCGATCATCTCGATCGTACTGTTTGCCGCCACCACCCATATTTCCACCAAGGGTGCCAGTTGGCTGGGCAAGATTGCCGAAGTCGTCGCCTATGGGGTATTCGCCCTGTTTGCGATTTACGTGCTGGGCGCGTTGATGGCGCTGAGTGGCGATCACGTCCCGGCGCAGCCTATTACGCTGGAGGCGATGACGCCGACGGTGAACTGGGCAACGTTAGGCATCATGTGTTGGATTTTCCAGGCGGCTGGCGGTGCAGAAACGGCGGCGGCCTACCTCAATGACGTCAAAGGGGGCCAGAAGTCGTTTATCAAGGTGATTATCATTGCCGGTGCGGTGATCGGCGGGATGTATGCCGTCGGTTCCCTGCTGGTTAACGTGTTTGTTGCGCGTGAAAACCTGACCTACGCAGGCGGCATGGTGGAAATCTTCACCGGAATGGCCAAGTACTTCGGCATTTCCGAAACGCTGGTGGGCCGTCTGGTGGGCATCGTGCTGTTTATCGCCATTTTTGGTTCGATGATGATGTGGACCTCCGCGCCGGTGAAGATCCACTTCTCCGAGATCCCGAAAGGCGTTTACGGCCAGAAAACGACCGAGCTGAACAAACATGGCGTTCCGGTACGTGCTGCATGGTGGCAATTTGCCTTCGTGTTCGTGATGTTGGTGGTTAACGGCTTTGGTTCCGAATCGGTACAGCAGATGATGAACACCGCGATCAACCTGACGGCTGGTACGGCGATGCTGCCGCCGATCTTTATCATGGTGGCCTACTTCGTGTTCCGCTGGAAGCATGACGATACGCCGCGCGAGTTCCGCATGGGGTCGCGCAAGTTCGGAATGGGCGTGGTTTCGGTGCTGATCACCATCTTTGTGGTCAGCATGACGGCATCGGCATTCCCGCCGGGGGTCGATCTGATGAAAGCCTTCTTTATCAACGTCTGTATGACCGCGGTGTTCTCGGCTCTGGCCTGGTGGTGGATTTCACGCTTCGAGGCCAAGCAGGTAAGAAATAAAGCGGCGCTGAGCGAGCAGTAAGCTACATAGGGGCGAACATCCACATGTTCGCCCCCCTACATATCAAGGCATAAACGCCTGCAAACGCTGTATCTGCTGGCCGTCGGTACCAAAATTCTCGTCAGCCAGCCAACCTTCGAACGCACTACGCATCTGGGGCCAGTTTTGGTCGATCATGGCGAACCAGTCGGTATCCCGGTTGCGGCCCTTGGTGACCAATGCCTGCAAGAAGCGCCCTTCGTATTGGAACCCAAAGCGTTGCGCTGCCTGCCTCGAAGGCGCATTCAGGCTATCGCATTTCCATTCGCAGCGGCGGTAACCCAGCTCGTCAAAGGTATGGCGCAGCATCAGGTAAATCGCCTCGGTGGCGCAGGAGCGCTGCTTCATCAGCGGTGACCAGCAGACGTGGCCAATTTCCAACACGCCGCTAGCCTCTTCAATCCGCATAAAGGCCACCGTGCCGACGGGCATATCGGTGGCTAAATCGAACACCACCAGATTGACCAGCGCCGGGTTGGCCTGCAGGTTTTCCAGATGCGCACGCAGTTCCTGCGGGCTATCCGGTCGCTCCCTCATCAGGTAAGTCCAGTCACGGCCGTCTGGCGCTAGCTGGTAAGCCGCAAACAACGCGGCAAAGTCCCGCTCGGCATCCAACATCGCGAGGCGGCAAAATTTGCCCGTCAGCGTCACCGCCTGCGGCCGTGGCAAGGCATGCCATTGCGCCAAGGGTTCGCCCACCGGCTGACCATATTGATTTATCGCCATAAAAGTATTCCGTCTGGTTGCTGCAAAAGCAGGTTCTCCACAGCAGCATATACCGATGCCAGATCGCATCATACAGACCAATTCAATCCAGCGAATAGACCAATCAGCCGAAGCTCGTTAGGGGCAATAGTCAAGGCAAATTGTTAATGAAATGATCTAAATCAAAAACAATGTGAAGAAAATGTTTTGAAACAGATGCTTTATTGTTTGTTTTAGCTGCCAAGACTTAAACTTGAATCACCATACCAGTAGCTTGCTAATTTTTATTGGTCATGGGATAGCAACTCCCTCTGCCCGTTACTGCCCAAGACAGCGGCAGTGCGTACCTGATCCGCACGCGGGCATTTCTGTGAAACATATTCAAGGTGGAACTATGTCGCAACAGCACCCTTCTATACCGCCCAGGCGGAGCTTTCTTAAAAAGACTTTGGCGTTAATCCCATTGGCCGCAGCCGGAGGTACCGGCGTTCTGACGATGACGCCTCTGCCAGCCTCGGCGGCGGGTATCTCTTCTCACTATGTTCCCGCTTATTTCAATAACGAAGAATGGCGTTTTCTGCTGGCGGCCTGCGATCGACTGATCCCCAGCGATAGCAATGGCCCCGGAGCCGTCGAAGAAGGCGTGCCGATCTTTATCGATAAGCAGATGGAAACGCCTTATGGTCACGGCGGCCTGTGGTATATGCACCCGCCGTTTGTTCCCTCTGCCCCTGAATTAGGCTATCAGTCCAAACTGACTCCGCGTGATACCTATCGCATTGGCATTCGCGGCCTCAATGCGCACTGCCAGCAGCAGTACCAGAAAGCCTTTGCGGATCTGGATCATGCCCAGCAAGAGCAGATTCTGACGGCGCTGGAGAAAGGTGGGCTGGACTCCGAAACCCTGCCCGGCAAAGCCTTTTTCAGCCAACTGCTGCAAAACACCAAAGAGGGTTATCTGGCCGATCCACAGCACGGCGGTAACCAGTCGATGGCCTCATGGAAGCTGATCGGTTTCCCTGGTGCGCGGGCAGATTACACCGACTGGGTCGATCATCCCAATCAGGCTTATCCCCTTGGCCCGGTAAGTATCTCCAGCAAAAGGAATGCATAAATGAGCACGATAAAAAAGCCACCGGTAGACGTGGTCATTGTCGGATTTGGCTGGACCGGTGCCATTATGGGCATGGAACTGACCGAAACCGGCCTGAGCGTATTGGCACTGGAGCGCGGTGAGCAGCGCGATACCTACCCTGATTTTGCCTATCCACGGATTGCGGACGAATTGACCTATGGCATCCGCCTGAAACTCGAGCAGGAGATGGCACATGAAACCGTCACCGTGCGCCACACGCCAGCGGATTTTGCCGTGCCTTATCGTCAGCTTGGATCCTTTTTGCCCGGCAACGGCGTTGGCGGTGCTGGCGTCCACTGGAACGGCATGCACTGGCGCGCCCTGCCCGCCGATCTGAAAATGCGTACCACAGTGACGGAAAAGTATGGCGACAAATGGGTGCCAGAAGGCATGTTGTTGCAGGATTACCCTCTCAGTTACACCGAGCTGGAGCCTTACTTCGATAAGTTCGAGAAGGTCTGTGGCACCGCAGGCAAAGCCGGTAACCTGCAAGGCAACATCGTCAAAGGCGGCAACCCGTTCGAAGGGCCACGCACTAGCGAATATCCCACGGCCCCCCTCAAGCAGCTCTATTCTGGTTCGCTGTTTGGCAAGGCGGCCGAGTCGCTTGGCTATCACCCGTTCAGCATTCCAGCAGCCAACTGCTCGGAGCCTTACACCAATCCCTACGGTGTGCAACTCGGTCCCTGTAACTACTGCGGTTACTGTGAGCGCTTCGGCTGCTTTATGTACTCCAAGGCCTCACCGCAAACCACCATTCTGCCGGTGCTGATGAAGCGGAAAAACTTCGAATTGCGCACCCAGTCGCAGGTTATCAAGGTCAATCTGGACAGCAGCGGCAAAAAGGCCACCGGTGTCACCTATGTCGACGCCCAGGGCCAGCAGATTGAACAACCGGCGGACCTGGTGATCCTCAGCGCCTTTCAGCTGCATAACGTGCGTCTGCTGCTGCTCTCCGGCATCGGTAAACCTTATGATCCCGTCACTGGCGAAGGGGTCGTTGGCAAGAACTACGCCTATCAGATGAACAGCGGCATTTCGCTATTTTACGATAAGGACACCCACTTCAACCCGTTCATCGGAGCCGGAGCCGCAGGCACGGTGATCGACGACCTCAACTCGGAAAACTTCGACCACGGCGAGTTGGGCTTTATCGGTGGTGCCTATATTTCCGCCACCCGCACCGGTGGCCGCCCGATCCAACAGATGTCATTACCGCCAGGAACGCCCACCTGGGGCAGTGGCTGGAAGCAAGGCATCAAAGATAATTATCCGCACTCGATGAGCATTGGCTCTGAAGGCTCGGTGATGCCCTATCGCGACTGCTATCTCGATCTCGATCCCACCTATCGGGATGCCTATGGGCTACCGCTGCTGCGCATGACCTTCGACTGGAAGGCTAACGAGATCAAGATGACCCAACACATTACCAGCAAGATGGCGAACATCGCCAAGGCCATGGAGCCGAAGCAGATGGCAATTTCGGTGATGGGCAGCGGTTCGCACTATGACGTGCGCCCGTACCAATCCACCCACACTACCGGCGGGGCAATCACCGGCGACAACCCAAAAACCAGCGTGGTGAACAAGTACCTGCAATGCTGGGACGTGCCCAACGTGTTTGTCACCGGTGCCTGCGCCTTCCCGCAGAACCTGGCTTATAACCCCACCGGGATCGTCGGTGCGCTGGCCTATTATTCAGCGGAAGCGATCCGTAATCAGTATCTGAACAACCCCGGCCCGTTGGTTCAGGCCTGATACGCAAGGAGAAGACGATGAAAGGATTAACCCCCTCGCTGCTGGCCTTGCTGGTATTAAGCGCCAGCGCTCAGGCCGCCGAGGATACCCACCAGGTTGGGCAAATCGCTCATGGCGAATATCTGGCCCGCGTTGGTGACTGTGCCGCCTGCCATACCGCACCAGGTGGCATGGCGTTCGCCGGTGGGCTGAAGATGACCACCCCGGTTGGCGCGATCTATTCCACCAATATCACCCCAGACAAAACCACCGGGATCGGTGCCTACGACCTTCAAGCGTTTGCCGACGCCCTGCGTAAAGGCATTAGGCGCGATGGTACTCGGCTCTACCCGGCCATGCCCTATCCCTCTTTCGCCAAAATCAATGATGAGGATTTACGCGATCTGTATCTCTACTTCACCCAACGGGTAACGCCGGTGGTGCAGCAGAACAAGGCTAGCGATATCCCCTGGCCGCTGAATATGCGCTGGCCGTTGGCGATGTGGGACGGCATTTTCCGCGAGGATGGCGCCTATCAGCCAGACGCTAACCAAAGCGCACAATGGAACCGTGGGGCTTATCTGGTACAAGGATTGGGCCACTGCGGCAGTTGCCATACGCCACGCGGCATTGGCTTCCAGGAGAAGGCGTTGAACCAGACTGATGACGCTTATCTGAGCGGTGGGACACTAGAAGGTTGGCATGCCGCCAGCCTGCGTGGTGATGCGCTCAGCGGGCTGGGTAGTTGGAACGCGGAAGATCTGACCCGCTTCCTAAAAACCGGCCACAGCGACAGATTTGCCGCCTTTGGCTCCATGGTGGACGTGGTACAAGACAGCACTCAGCACCTGAGCGACGAGGATTTGCAGGCGATCGCCGCTTATCTGAAATCGCTACCTGCGGGGGATGAGCAAATAACGCCAACGGCCAACCAGCCGCTGGCACTCTACAGCACCGGCCAAGGCAACCCAGGCGGTCAGGCTTATCTGGACAACTGCGCCGCCTGCCACCGCAGCGATGGTCAGGGCTATCGCAATACCTTCCCACAGTTGGCCCATAATCCGGCGTTGCTGGCGGAAGATCCTGCTTCGGTGATCAGCATCATTCTGAATGGTTCACGTACGCCGATGACTATAGACGCCCCTACCGGACTCACCATGCCGGACTTTGGCTGGCGTCTGAGCGACCAGCAGGTGGCCCAGATTGCCACTTTTGTGCGCTCCAGTTGGGGGAATAACGCCGCTCCGGTCACTGCCGATCAGGTCAAAGAAATACGGGAGAACAGCGCCGCCAAACCTTCCCAGCAGTAAACACTACAACGGGCGCAGCATGCAGCGCCCCTACGTTTTGACTTGATCGTTGGTGTTACAGATTGTCTCTCATACCTGACTATAGCGCCGTACCGGCCCCCTCTCCTTTTTGGGGAGAGGGTTGGGGTGAGGGGAAACAGTGGACACCGGCTCACCATTGATTATCCAAACAGTCGCAGCATGCAGCGCTCCTACGTAGCGAGTTTGATCTCCACAGATCTTGCTCCACACGGTTGCACAGCCCGGCGAAATCACCTTAAATAAGCTATCGCATTGAGGCTACAGGATTTCGGTCGTCTTTGACTGCTCCCCGCCCTAAAGGGCGAAGACTCCCACTTCACAGAGCCGAACCTAAGCCGCGTGCTGCGATTCAGGATTTACAGGCTCTCCGTGGGCTAACACTGCCAGCCCGGCAGCTTTGATATTACGCGCCGCGTTGATATCTCGATCATGGTCAGCTCCGCACTCAGGGCAGTGCCAGTGACGAACATCAAGTGGCATTTTTTCCATGGTGAAGCCGCAACAGCTACAGCGTTTTGAGGACGGGAAAAACTGAACTATGGCAACGACAGAGCGTCCAGACCCTTTCGCCTTGTACTGTAGCTGCCGCACAAATTCACCCCATCCGGCATCGGATATCGCTTTCGATAGTTTGGGATTACGGAGCATGTTTTTCACTTTCAGGGATTCAACGCAAACAACTTGGTTCTCGTTTATCAGTTTGCGGGACAACTTATGCAGGCTGTCCATTCGGCAATCAGCAATTTTAGCGTGGAGCTTTGCGACTTTTAATCTTGCTTTAGCACGGTTCCTTGAACCTTTTTTCTTCTTGCTCAATCGGCGCTGTAACAACGCTAAACGTTTCGCGTACTTCGCCGTATGGCGGGGATTGCCGGTTTTAAATCCGCTATCGGTGACGAACAAATCTTTTAAACCCATATCAATGCCCGTCATTTTTGCGGTAACAGGCAGTGATTTTGATTCAAATTCGCACAAGCAGGACACGAAATATCGACCTGATGCGTCTTTGGAAATTGTGACGGTTGAAGGTGTCGAGGGGAGTTCACGACTCCAGCGAACAGAGAGTGGCGTTGTGTTTTTAGCCATGTACAGCTTGCCGTTACGGTATTTAAAGGCACTCGCCGTAAATTCAGCAGATTGTTTGTGGTGTTTGCTTTTGAATGTCGGGTACTTGGCACGCCCCGCAAAGAAGTTAGAAAAGGCGGCCTGTTGGTGGCGAAGAGTCTGCTGTAACGGGACGCAGGAAACATCATTCAGCCAGGTAAATTCAGGCTCTTTTTTTAGGGCGGTTAGTCGGGCATTGGCCTGAATGTAGCCGATCTTCTCCTGTCGTTCGCGGTACGCATCAGTTCGCCAGCGAAGAACTGAATTGTAGACAAAACGCACGCAGCCGAAGGTTTGAGCTAAAAACTCAATCTGATCCTGTGTTGGATAAAACCGATATTTGTAGGCGCGTTTCATATGTACAAAATTACAGGGGTTATAGTGAAAAGACAAAAAGAAGTTAGCTTGAAAACCGCCTCCTTTCCTCCCCGGTCTAAAGGCCCAGGTTTCCCGGAGGCAATCTGATGATCACGGATCCCAACCAGCGCCTGCTGGACAAACTGCAACAAGATCTGACCAGCGCTGGCGCTATGCCGCTCTACCTGCGCTTTAACGAATCGGTACGACAGGCCATTGAGCTTGGCATATTGAGCCAGGGGGATTTTCTGCCCAGTGAGCGCCATTTCACCGAGCGGCTGGGGATCTCGCGCATTACGGTACGCAAAGCCCTGGCCTGCCTGGAGCAGGACGGCATTATCGGCCGCTCGCGGGGCTATGGCACCTTCATTCAAAATACCGTGGCTCAACCTAAACTGGCCTATTCGCTGGCGGATGTGAAAGGCTTTTCACGCGAAGTGATGCTGCAAGGCCGTAAGCCGGACACCATGTGGATCAGCCGTGAGCAAATCCCGGCGGATAGCGCACTGGCCGAGAAGCTATCGCTGGCCGAGCATACGCCGGTGTACAAACTCAAACGTATTCACTTTATCGATCAGCGCCCCATGTCGGTGGCGGTGTCTTATGTGGTGGCGGAGGCGATAGCCAACGTTGATGATATTGGCGTTTCTCTGTATGACTACTTCCGTTTGAACAACGTGGAGCTGGGATCGCTACGTAGCCAGGTCAGCGCCGCCATGAGCGACGGTGAAACCCTGCAAGCGCTACAGTTGAAAGACCCCATGCCGCTGCTGATCATCAAGCAAACGCTGTTCGACAGCCGGAAAAAGCCCATCGAATACAGCGAAAGCTTCTGCCGCAGCGACATGTACGAGTTTATCAGCGAGGATTGAGCTCCTCACTGGCCAGGAGCTGAGCCAGGGTTGGCGCACAATCTCCACCAGCCTGCGATACCACGTAACCGGCGATGCTATTGGCTAACATCATGCTTTGGCGGGCGGTCAGGCCCAATGCGAGCCCGGCGAGCAAACCGGCGCTGTGGCTATCGCCAGCACCGATGCTGTCAACCACGTTGACCTGGCGAGCGGCAATCCAACCATGATCCTCCGGCCCGGCAAAGTAATAGCCGCCTTCCCCCCCGCAGCGCACAATCACCAGTTGCCCGGTGGTTGACCATAAATGCTGGCAAAAACCGGCAATATCTTCCTGCATGCCAAGGTGCTGGGCTTCTCGCTGGTTTAGCGTCAGGATCACACCAGGGCGGATTAGGCGTTGCAGCAGGCTCTGCGCCATCACGTCAATGCGCGGGCCAATATCCAGCACGACGCGAACCTGTTTGGGCAGGCGTAACAGCCAGTCCACCAGCACGTGGCCCTGCCTGGCACCCAGTTGATAACCGGAAAGATAAACCAGCCCGCTTTGTGGCGTCACGTCTGCCAACCACTCCGGCTGCCACTGGTTCTCTATGCCATCGATAGAGATAAAGGTGCGCTCTCCGTCCGGCTCGACCAGCGCCAGACACCAGCCGTTATCCTCACCCCTCACTTGCAGATCGGAATTCACGCCGCGCTGCGCCATCTCGCTACGCAAACGCTCTGCCCACACGCCTTCGCCCACCGGCAGCAGATTGTGGCTGGTAATGCCCAACTGGCGCAGGGCCACGGCAATATTCAGCGCGCAGCCCCCTAAATGCAGCCCCTGCATCTGGGCCGACACGTCGCCACCGCGCACCGGCAACGCATCGGCGCTCACCACCATATCCATCACCGCTGCGCCAATCACCGTCACCGGGCACTGCTGATGCCAGCCGCCCTGGGTCAGCGTCTGCAATAACTCGCGTCTTTCGTTACTCATTCAGCCTCCTGCCAGCGCTGGCGGAAACGGAGAAAGGCCTGCGCGTAGTGATTGATATCCAGCGGATTCACCCGCTTCAATTCTGCCAACATAGCCGCGTCGAACGCGTCGATACCGTTCAAGGCACCGCAGATCGCCGTGGCCATCGCGCCGATGGTGTCGGTATCACCGCCCAGGTTGGCGCACAGGATCGCACAGCGGGTAGGGTCGGTTTGCGCCAGTTCGACCATCGCCAACGCGGCCGGTACGGATTCTATGGTGCTGACCCCTGCGCCAACCAGTTGGTAGACCCGTTCGGAGGCCTGCTCGGTACCGCCAGCCTGTTCGACTACCTGGAAGGCCAGTTCGATACGCGCCGCTAAAGACGCGCTGAAGGTGGTGCTCTGGCGGCGCTGAGCGTAATCTGCCACCCCCGGTAACGCCAGGCGGATCTCTGCCCAACTGGCCCCTTCGACCGCCTTGGCAACCGCCCAGGCAATCACCACCGCACCGGCTACCGCGATATCGGATTTATGCGTCGGGCTGGAGGCCAGCCAGACCTGCTGGCAAAACTGCTCCAACGGCGCAGAAGGCAGCACACAACCCAACGGGGAAACCCGCATTGCCGCGCCGTTGGTCACCCCGTTGTTTTCCAAATTGCTAATCGGCGTGCCCTTCTTCTGCTCCCCCAGCGCCAGTTTGGAACTTGGGCCAAGGATGTTTTTGTTGAAGGCGTCAAAACTATCGACCCAGCGGATCACGTTGCGGGCAATCAGCTCCGGAACCACTTCACCGTCGGCCTCGATCAGCGCGTCGGCGAGTGCCAGAGCCATCGAGGTATCATCGGTATACTGCGCTGCCGTGAAATAGCAGGCGGCGCTGTTTTCCGCCGGGCCGTCGAGGAAGCGGTCGATCCAGCCAAAGTGGCGCTTAACCCGCTCACGCGGCCACAGCTCGGAAGGCATGCCAAGCGCATCTCCCAGCATTTGACCATAAAGTGCGCCCACCACGCGTTGTTCCTGGGTTAACTGCTTCATCTGTTTCTCCTGAATTTTTACCTTGCCGGGCAACAGGCCCGGCGCAACGAATTAAGACCGTGCTACGTCAATCGGGGTGATGTTGTCGCTGCGTTCACGGAAGAACAGCAGGAACAGCAGCATGACGCCCACCACCATCACCGCACCCACGCCCCACACGGCGAACCAGTCAAACGTCATACCGTCTCGCGGTTGTTCAAGGGCAAAAGTGGTCATCGCACGGCCCCCAAGCCAGTTACCGATAAAGCTGCCCAACCCTTGGCAAATCAGGGTGATCAGGCCCTGAGCGGCGGTACGCATATGCGGTGGCGCTTTTTTGTCGACGTAGATATAGCCGGTCACGAAATAGAAATCGTAGCTGACGCCATGCAGCAAAATGCCCAGGAACAGCATGCTGTAGGCCCAGACGTCGGCGGTGCCGCCGTAGATAAAGAACACATAGCGGATCGCTGCGGTCACAAAGCCCAGCAGCAGCACCTTCTTGATGCCGTACCGCTTGAGCAGCAACGGCAGCGCCAACATGGCAAAGATTTCCGAGACCTGCCCCAGTGTCATCCAGCCTGTGGCATTCGGCAGCCCAACCTGCGTCAGATAGCCATTGGCAAACTGGTAGTAAAACGCCAATGGCATACAGAACAGGAACGAGCACAGGGCGAAGGTGGCAAATGAGCGATCCTTCAGCAGGCCAAGCGCGTTCAGGCCCAGCAACGCCTTGATATCCACCGGGCCAGTGCCTTTGGCTGGCGTATTGGGCAGCACAAAGCTGTACAACCCGAGCGCGAACGAGGCCACACCGGTAATGATTAGCGGCAGGTTGCTATCGGAAATATTGCCTAAACCCAGCAGCGGCGGCAGCATAAAGCCCACCACCAGACCGGAGGCAATCCACCCCAAAGTGCCCAGTACGCGGATGCGCGGGAACTCTTTCTCGGTATCGGTAATGTTGGCAAAGGCGATGCTGTTGGTCAGCGCCACGGTCGGCATATAGGTGATGGCATAAATCACCAGCAGCGGGAAGAAGGTGGCAAAGGTGGTTTGCCAGGCGATGATGAACATCAGCACCCCGCCAGCCAGATGCAACCAGCCCAAGACTTTTTGCGCGGCGAAGTAGCGATCGGCAATGACGCCAACCAGCACCGGCGAGAGGATTGCCGCAATAGCCGTACTGCTGTACGACCAGGCAATTTCGCCCGGCGTGAAGCCGAGCTTGTTGAGGTATTGCCATAGGGGAACAAACCACGCTCCCCAGATAAACCACTCGATAAACATCATGACAGACAGCTTCAGATGAGGACGTTTCATTATTATGTATCCTTGCTGGCTACCTTCCCGGCATCGGCTCGGGAAAGCGGTGTAGGGTTCCTGGTATTAGCATCATTACGATACCTATATAATACCTTAATGATACCTTTAATCCTTTGCAGCGATCCCGCTCACACTTCAGGCAGTCAGGCTTTGTTTAAGTTTTGTTTACCTTTGACACTTCGCTGTTTATCCTGCGTTTATTAGCCATTGCCGATAATCACAGGATGACAGAATCAAACGATCAGGGAATGGTCAGCTAGTGCGCGTTTTCACAACGTGGCCAATAGCGTGTAACCTTTCAGCGCGGGTGCCTGGTGTTGCACCCGCCTAACAACAGGAGTCTGTACCATGCGAGTACTGGTTGTTGAAGACAATGGCCTATTGCGCCACCATCTTAGTGTGCAAATGCGTGAAATGGGGCATCAGGTTGATGCCGCAGAAGATGCCAAAGAAGCCGACTATTTTCTGCAGGAACACGCACCTGATATCGCCATTGTCGATCTAGGGTTGCCGGGTGAAGATGGCCTGAGCCTGATCCGCCGTTGGCGTGCCAATCAGATGAAATTGCCGATCCTGGTACTGACCGCCCGTGAAAGTTGGCAGGACAAGGTAGCGGTGCTGGAAGCCGGTGCCGATGATTACGTCACCAAGCCCTTTCATCTGGAAGAAGTGATTGCCCGCATGCAGGCCTTGATGCGCCGCAATAGCGGCCTGGCTTCACAGGTGATCGTACTGCCACCATTCCAGATCGACCTCTCACGCCGTGAGTTGAGCGTCAACGAACAGCAAATCAAACTGACGGCCTTTGAGTACACCATTATCGAAACGTTGATCCGTAACGCGGGTAAAGTGGTCAGCAAAGATTCATTGATGTTGCAACTCTACCCGGATGCCGAACTGCGCGAAAGCCACACCATCGACGTATTAATGGGCCGCCTGCGTAAAAAGCTACAGGCCGAATACCCGCAGGAAGTGATCACCACCGTGCGTGGCCAGGGCTACCGTTTCGATGCCAAGTGAGCATAATGTTCAACAGAGATAAAAAACCTTTCTCACTGCGCGCCCGCTTTCTGATGGCCACCGCCGGGGTGATCCTGGCGCTGTCGCTGTCCTATGGGCTGGTTGCCGTTGTCGGCTATATCGTCAGCTTTGATAAAACCGCTTTCCGCCTGCTGCGCGGTGAGAGCAACCTGTTCTTTAGCCTCGCGCAGTGGAAAGACCAGAAGCTGACCATTGCCATCCCGCCCGATCTCGATATCAACTCCCCAACGCTGGTGTTTATCTACGACGATAAAGGCAACCTGCTGTGGAGCCAGCGCTCGGTCCCGGAACTGGAAAAACGGATCCAGAAAGAGTGGCTGCAAGAGTCCGGTTTCTATGAGATAGACACCGACACCCGCATCAGTAGCGAAGTGCTGGGCGACAACCCCAAGGCTCAGAATCAGCTGAAAGACTATGACGATACCGACCATGAGGCGTTAACCCACTCGGTGGCCGTCAATACCTATGCCGCCACCCCACGCCTGCCTGCCTTGAGCATTGTGGTGGTCGACAGCATTCCGCAAGAACTGCAACGCTCGGATGTGGTGTGGGAATGGTTCAGCTACGTACTGCTGGCCAATCTACTACTGGTCGTGCCTCTGCTGTGGCTAGCCGCGTATTGGAGTTTGCGGCCGATCAAGGCGCTGATAACCCAGGTCGGTGAATTGGAAAATGGCGAGCGCGAGCAACTGGATGAAAATCCCCCCAGTGAACTACGTGGCTTGGTGCGAAACCTGAATATCCTGGTGCGCAACGAGCGTCAGCGCTACACCAAATACCGCACTACGCTGTCCGACCTCACCCACAGCCTGAAAACCCCGCTAGCGGTATTGCAGACCACCCTGCGTTCGCTGCGTTCCAGCAAGCAGACCACCATCGAAGAGGTCGAGCCGATCATGCTCGAGCAGATTAGCCGTATCTCGCAGCAGATTGGTTATTACCTGCATCGAGCCAGCATCAACTCTGGTCAAACCGTGCTGACCCGCGAGATCCATTCGGTATCGGCCTTGCTCGACAGCCTGAGCGTGGCGCTGAACAAGGTCTATCAGCGCAAAGGGGTAGTCATTACCCTCGATATCTCACCAGAAGTCACTTTTATGGGCGAGAAAAACGACTTTATGGAAGTAATGGGCAACCTGCTGGAGAATGCCTGTAAATATTGCCTGGAGTTTGTGGAGATCTCCTCGCTGCACTCGGACAAATATCTGACGATCGTCATTGATGACGACGGCCCCGGCATCCCGGAAAGCAAGCGTGAGCTGATCTTCCAACGTGGCCAACGCGTCGATACTCTGCGCCCCGGCCAGGGGATTGGCCTGTCGGTCGCCGCCGAGATCATCGAGCAATATGACGGGCAAATTACCATCAGCGACAGCCCGCTGGGTGGAGCACGGATGGAGGTCACCTTCTCTCGCCAGCACGACTCCCACCATCACGATTAAATTCTGTCGCTCAGGCCCCGATCCACGGGGCCTAACTTCCGTTATAATCCCTGCAGGCTCACTCTATCCTGGAATAGAACATGGATTACCAATTAGATCTCGACTGGAACGACTTTTTGCAACGCTATTGGCAAAAGCGCCCGGTAATTATCAAGCGTGGTTTTAACAACTTTATCGACCCGATTTCCCCGGATGAGCTGGCCGGGTTGGCCATGGAAAACGAGGTGGACAGCCGCCTGGTGAGCCATCAGGAAAGTCGCTGGCAGGTTGGCCACGGCCCGTTCGAAAGCTTCGATCATCTGGGCGAGAACAACTGGTCATTGCTGGTGCAGGCCGTTGATCATTGGCATCAGCCTTCCAGTGCCCTGATGCAACCGTTCCGTAAGCTGCCGGACTGGCGCATGGACGATCTGATGATTTCGTTCTCAGTGCCGGGTGGCGGCGTTGGCCCGCATCTCGATCAATATGACGTGTTCATCATCCAGGGCACTGGCCGCCGCCGTTGGCGCGTGGGCGAAAAAGTACCGATGAAGCAGCACTGCCCGCACCCTGACCTATTACAGGTAGAGCCGTTTGACGCCATCATTGATGAAGAGATGGAGCCTGGTGATATTCTGTATATCCCACCGGGATTCCCGCATGAAGGCTACTCACTGGAAAACTCGCTCAACTATTCCGTCGGCTTCCGCGCGCCGAATGGCCGCGAGATGGTGAGTGGCTATGCCGACTACGTGCTAGCGCGCGAGTTGGGCAGCAAGCGTTACACCGATCCGGATATCGCGCTGCGCGATCACCCGGCGATGGTTCTCCCCCATGAGGTTGATGCACTGCGCGGGATGATCCTGGAGCTGGTGCAGCAGCCGGAGCACTTCCAGAACTGGTTTGGCGAGTTTATTTCGCAATCGCGCCACGAGCTGGACATCGCGCCGCCAGAGCCGCCTTATCAGGCCGGTGAAATCTATGAGTTGCTGCAACAGGGTGAGCCATTACAACGTTTGGGTGGGTTACGCGTGCTGCGCGTTGGCGACCAATGCTTTGTCAACGGTGAGCTAATCGACACCGAACATCTGCAAGCCGCCGATGCGCTGTGCCAGCACGCCAGCGTTGATGCCGCCTTGCTGGGCGACGCGGTGGACGATCCGTCGTTCCTGGCCCTGCTGACGGCGTTAATCAACAGCGGTTACTGGTATTTTAACGACTAGGACGCCCCTCACCCCAACCCTCTCCCGCAGGGAGAGGGAGCTGGTATGGCGTTGTCGTCTGACACAGTAATTAATCTGTAGCGCCGTTGAGGTCTAGGCTGAGTACCAAAGCCAAGTGGTAGCACATTCGGTCCCCTCGCCCTTTGGGAGAGGGAGCTGGTTTGGCGTTGTAGTCTGACACAGTAATTAATCTGTAGCGCCGTTGAGGTCTAGGCTGAGTGCCAAAGCCAAGTGGTAGCACATTCGGTCCCCTCGCCCTTTGGGAGAGGGTTAGGGTGAGGGGCCTTTGTTAAAGCAAAAAACTACCGTTTAGCGCGCTCGGCGCTCAGAGTAGCAATGCGCATAATCACCGCTACCGCCTGCTCCATCCCTTCCAGCGTAATAAACTCATGCTTGCCATGGAAGTTATAGCCGCCGGTAAACAGGTTTGGACAAGGCAGCCCCTTGAAGGACAGCTGTGCACCATCGGTGCCACCGCGGATCGGCTTCATCACCGGCTCAATATCGCAGTCCCGCATCGCCTGCTGTGCCAGTTCGATCACATGAGGATGCTCGGCCACCGGCTCCCGCATGTTGTAGTAATTATCCTCAATCGCCACCTCAATGTAGCAATCCCGTGGTAACCCACGGCCAACTTTTTGTGCAACTTCAATCATCTTGCGCTTGCGTGCCTCAAAACCTTCACGCTCAAAATCCCGCAGGATGTAGTGCATCTCGGCACGTTCAACGTTCCCCTTGATGCTGTTGAGATGGTAAAAGCCCTGATACCCCTCAGTATGCTCCGGTGTTTCCTCGGCGGGTAACGCCTGTTGGAAACGGGTTGCCAACGACAACGCATTCACCATCACCCCTTTGGCACTGCCGGGATGTACGTTATTACCGACGATTTTCACCGTCACCGCTGCCGCATTGAAGTTTTCACACTCCAGCTCACCAACTCCACCACCATCGACGGTGTAAGCCCATGCGGCATCAAACGCGGCAACGTCAAAGAAATGCGCTCCCTTGCCCACTTCTTCATCCGGCGTGAACGCCACGCGGATATCGCCGTGAGGTATTTTTTGCTGCTTTAGCCGCACCATCGCGGTCAAGATCTCGGCAATCCCGGCTTTATCGTCGGCCCCCAACAGCGTTTTGCCGTCGGTAGTGATCAGCGTTTGCCCCAGCATCTGATGCAAGATCGGGAACATCACCGGCGATAACACTTCATCACCAATGCCCAAGGCAATGTCACCACCGCGATAGTTTTCCACTATCTGCGGTGTCACATGCTTACCCGAAAAATCGGGTGAAGTATCAAGGTGAGAAATAAAGCCAATGGCTGGCACTGGCCAGCTCACATTGCCAGGCAGCGTACCCATCACGCAGCCATGTTCGCTTAGCGATACCCGTTCAAACCCCAGCCCAATCATTTCCTGTTGCAACGCACGCGCCAGCTTCAGTTGCCCTTCGGTACTAGGCACATGTTTGACGTTCGCTTTAGCCTGTGTGTCAAATGAGACGTAGTTAAAAAAGCGATCTAGTAGTTTATCCATGGTTCCGCCCTCAGAATTTCGCGTTTCATTATGCGGAACCGATCCGGATCAAATATTGAGACAGGTCATTAATAATCAGATTTAACACAAATCATTAAAGCAAGTGATGGTTTAATAGGGTAACTACCGACGCAAAAATCGGCCAATTGGCATGACTTATGGGCTGTTTGGCTTTCAATTACCTGATTCAGCGTCTATCATGCGCGCTCTTAAATTTTTGATCGGCGCCGCTGGCTTTGAGCTTCAGTACCTGACGGGTCACTCCCGTAAGCTCGCGCAGTCTTTTCCAGCGGCGGTTCTATCTGCACCACCGTACGGGATAGAGACACTAAAATGACTGAACGATCCTCTCTGGTTACACTGAACGCCCTGAGTAAAAGTTTTGACGGCAAAGAGATCATCCGCGATCTCAACCTTGAGATTAACGATGGTGAATTCCTCACCCTGCTTGGCCCTTCCGGCTGCGGGAAAACCACCGTGCTGCGGCTGATTGCCGGGTTGGAAAATGCCGACCACGGGCAGATTGTGCTCGACGGGCAAGACATCACCGCCATCCCGGCCGAGCATCGGCACGTTAACACCGTGTTTCAAAGCTATGCCCTATTCCCCCATATGACCGTGTTTGAAAATGTCGCCTTTGGCCTGCGCATGCAGAAAACCCCAGAGGCGGAGTTAACGCCGCGCGTGGAGGAAGCCCTGCGCATGGTGCAATTGGACGAGTTCGCTCAGCGCCGCCCGCATCAACTGTCTGGTGGGCAACAGCAACGGGTCGCGATTGCCCGGGCCGTGGTGAATAAACCTAAACTGTTGCTGCTCGACGAGTCGCTTTCGGCACTGGACTACAAGCTGCGCAAGCAGATGCAGAACGAGTTGAAAGCGCTACAGCGCCAGTTGGGCATCACCTTTGTGTTCGTCACGCACGATCAGGAAGAGGCGCTGACCATGTCCGATCGGATTGTGGTGATGCGCGACGGGCGAATAGAACAAGACGGTACCCCACGGGAAATCTACGAAGAGCCCAAGAACCTGTTTGTCGCCAGCTTTATCGGTGAGATAAATATCTTTGATGCGGTAGTGCTACATCGTATCGATCCGCAGCGGGTGCGCGCTCGTGTAGAAGGCCGTGAGTGTGATATCTACGCCGATCTCCCGGTCGAGCCTGGGCAATCCCTGAAAGTTCTGCTGCGCCCGGAAGATCTGCGCGTCGAAGAGGTGAACGACAGCGAGCAGATAGATGGCCTGATCGGCTACGTGCGCGAACGCAACTATAAAGGCATGACGCTAGAGTCGGTAGTTGAACTGGAAAACGGTAAAATGGTGATGGTCAGCGAGTTCTTCAATGAAGACGATCCTGACTTTGACCACTCGTTAAACCAAAAGATGGCGATAACCTGGGTTGCAAGCTGGGAGGTAGTGCTGGCCGATGAAGAAATCGCGTAATTTGCTGCAAAACCTGGTGATCAGCGGCACCGTTGGCTGGCTGGTGCTGTTTGTTTTTCTGCCGAATCTGATGATTATCGGTACCAGTTTCCTCACCCGTGACGACGCCAATCTGGTGCAGATGGTGTTCACTCTGGATAATTACACCCGGCTGTTTGATCCCCTGTATGCCCAGGTGATGCTGCACTCGCTGAACATGGCGGCGATCGCCACCTTGTGCTGCCTGCTGCTGGGTTATCCCTTCGCTTTTATTCTGGCCCGCCTGCCGCAAAGGGTGCGCCCGCTGCTGCTGTTCCTGCTGATTGTGCCCTTCTGGACCAACTCGCTGATCCGTATCTATGGCCTGAAGCTGTTTCTCAGCACTCGCGGCTATCTGAATGAGTTCTTGCTGTGGGCCGGGATCATCGATACTCCGTTACGCATTATGTATACCTCTGGCGCAGTGGTGTTAGGGCTAGTCTATATCTTGCTGCCATTTATGGTGATGCCGCTCTACTCCAGCCTGGAGAAGCTGGATAAATCCTGCCTGGAAGCGGCCCGCGATCTCGGGGCCAGCAAGCTGCAAACCTTTATCCGCATCATCATTCCGCTGACTATGCCAGGCATTATCGCCGGTTGCCTGTTGGTGCTGCTGCCCGCTATGGGGCTGTTCTACGTGGCCGACTTGATGGGCGGAGCCAAAAACCTGCTGATCGGTAACGTCATCAAGAGCCAGTTCCTGAATATCCGTGACTGGCCGTTTGGTGCCGCCACCAGCATTTGCCTGACGCTGGTGATGGGGCTGATGCTGTGGATCTATTACCGGGCCGCCAAGCTGCTGAACAAAAAAGGGGAACTGGAATGATCGGACGCCTGTTGCGCGGTGGCTTTATGAGCCTGATTTACGCTTATCTCTATATTCCCATCGTGATCCTGATCGTTAACTCGTTCAACACCTCGCGCTTTGGCATCAACTGGCAGGGTTTCACCACCCACTGGTACAGCATGTTGATGAACAACGACAGCCTGTTGCAGGCCGCGGGGCATTCACTGACCATGGCGGTACTTTCCGCCAGCTTTGCGACCATGATCGGCTCTTTGGCGGCGGTGGCATTGTATCGCTATCGTTTTCGCGGGAAACCCTTCGTCGGTGGCATGCTGTTTGTGGTGATGATGTCGCCAGATATCGTGATGGCCATCTCGCTGCTGGTGCTGTTTATGCTGCTGGGGGTCTCGTTGGGCTTCTGGTCGCTGCTGTTTTCGCATATCACCTTCTGCCTGCCCTTTGTGGTCGTCACCGTCTATGCGCGCCTGAAGGGCTTTGACGTCAAGATGCTGGAGGCTGCACGCGATCTGGGTGCCAGCGAAATGGTGATCCTGCGCAAAATCATCCTGCCGCTGGCGATGCCTGCCGTTGCCGCCAGTTGGCTGCTAAGCTTCACGCTGTCGATGGATGATGTCGTGGTCTCTTCGTTCGTGACCGGGCCAAGCTACGAGATTTTGCCCTTGAAGATCTATTCGATGGTGAAGGTCGGCGTTTCGCCTGAGGTGAACGCCCTGGCGACCATTCTGCTGGTGTTATCGCTAGCGCTGGTACTGACCAGCCAACTGCTGTTGCGCGATCGGCAAAAACACTGATTTGCCAATGGGATAAGCGCCTTTACCCCACTGGGTACGCCACCTATAATGGCCGCTCTCTGGGGTATGGCGCATCACGCTATACTGTAAAAACACGCACTGCTAAAGGATCCGTACCATGAAAAAGTGGTCACATCTGCTCGCAGCCGGGATGATGGCACTGAGCCTTGGCTCGGCAAACGCCGCGGACGACGGCAAAACGCTCTATTTCTACAACTGGACCGAGTATGTCCCGCCGGGGCTGCTGGAACAGTTCACCAAAGAAACCGGTATCAAGGTGATTTACTCCACCTATGAATCCAACGAAAGCATGTACGCCAAGTTGAAAACCTACCGGGACGGCGCGTACGATCTGGTAGTCCCTTCTACCTATTTCATCGCCAAGATGAGCAAGGAAGGGATGCTGCAAAAGATCGACAAAAGCAAACTCAGCCACTTTAACGATCTCGATCCCAACCTGTTGCACAAGCCGTTCGATCCCAACAACGATTACTCCATTCCCTATATCTGGGGCGCAACCGCCATTGGTGTCAATACGGATGCCATTGATGCCAATACCGTAACCGCTTGGGCCGATCTGTGGAAGCCGGAATACAAAGGCCGCGTGTTGCTCACCGATGATGCACGTGAAGTGTTCCAGGTCGCGCTGCGCAAGTTGGGTTATTCGGGCAATACCACCGATCCTGAACAGATCGAGGCTGCCTATAACGAGCTCAAGAAGCTGATGCCAAACGTACTGGCGTTTAACTCTGATAACCCCGGCAATCCGTATATGGAAGGCGAAGTCGATCTGGGCATGGTGTGGAACGGTTCGGCCTATGTCGCACGCCAGGCTGGTACCCCACTGGAGATCGTCTGGCCGAAAGAAGGCGGTATTTTCTGGATGGATAGCCTGGCTATTCCGGCGAATGCCAAGAACGTCGAGGGAGCGTTGAAGCTGATCGACTTCCTGCTACGCCCGGAGATCGCAGTACAGGTGGCGGAAACCATCGGTTACCCTACCCCCAATCTGGCCGCGAGAAAGCTGTTGCCGAAGGAGATCGCCAACGACAAATCGCTGTATCCAGATAATGCGGTGATTGAGAACGGTGAATGGCAAAACGATGTGGGCGATACCAGTACGCTGTATGAGACCTACTTCCAGCAGCTAAAAGCCGGTCGCTGATCCCCTCACCAGTTCCCTCTCCCACAGGGAGAGGGAACTGGTACAGTGCCATGGCCAGATCTCGCGTTTAATCTGTGTCCCCCATGTCCAGGTCAGTTTCTACAACTGATAGCGTACTCGATCGGTCCTCTCTCCCTGTGGAAGAGGGTTAGGGTTAGAGTGAGGGGCAAGCATCAATCTCCCCCCCAACCTCCTGCTACGGCTTATCCGCCCGCTCGACCTTGCCCATCAGGAACTTGTGCACAAAGCGTGGCACCACTTCGCTGGCCGGGCCGTAATGCTTCTCTTCGAACTGGCTTTCCACCAGGCTCGGCTCCAGGTTCAGCTCCATAGTATAAGCCCCACCCAACCGTGCCTCGTGAACAAAACCTGCCGCCGGGTAAACATTGCCAGAGGTGCCAATCGCGATAAAGAAATCGGCCTTGGCCAACGCGGCGTAAATCTCATCCATGCCCAACGGCATTTCACCAAACCACACCACGTGGGGCCGCAGAGGCGCAGGGAACTGGCAGCAGTGGCAACGTTCATCCACACTCAGATCGCCCAACCATTCCACCACCTGCCCGGAGCTGGTGCAGCGTACTTTCAGCAGCTCACCATGCATATGCAACACCTGCTTGCTACCGGCTCGCTCGTGCAAGTTGTCGATATTCTGCGTGACCAGCAGGAAGTTCTCCTCCCCCAGCCACTCTTCCAAATCAGCCAGCGCACGGTGGGCCGCATTAGGGCCGATATCTGACTGCTGCAGTTGACGACGGCGCGCATTATAAAACTCCTGCACCAAGGCAGGATCGCGCTGAAAACCGTCCAGGGTGGCGACATCTTCCACCTTGTGCTCTTCCCACAGCCCATCGGCAGCGCGGAAAGTACGGATGCCAGACTCGGCAGAGATCCCAGCCCCCGTCAGCACCACGACAAACGGCTTTTTCAGCTCTGCCGCCGCCATGGTATCGCGTTGGAATATCCGCGAGCGAAAACGCTGATGCCGCACATGCTTACTCTTGCGAAACTGACACAACCGATGGCGAGTGTGCATGAACTCTCCTTATTTATGACTTTCCACCAAATTGAGGAACGCTGCCCCACGAACACCGCCAGCATCGCCATAGCGTGCCTTCTCGATGCGTGGCAGTTTGGCTACCCGTAACAAATGGGCGGGCAAACGCTGGGGCAACGCCTGATAAATTGCGGCAAAATTCGATAAGCCGCCGCCAATCACCACCAGGTGGGGGTCGATGATGGTCAGCAGGTTGCCCAGGCAAATGGCCAGGACATCCAGAAAACGTTCTACGTGCGCTACAGCCTGTGGTTCACCGGCCTGATAATGCGCAATGATTTGCTGCGCTGGCAACCGTTGTTGATAAAAATGCGCGTACATCCACTCAAATCCGCGGCCAGAGATGTAATTCTCGATGCAACCGTCATGGCCGCAGCCACAGGGAACGCGAGGAATATCACGCCCGAGCACCTCCAGCGCATCCACAGGCAAGCGGAAATGGCCAAACTCTCCGGTGATAAAGTTACGCCCAGAGACCACTTTACCATTAACGATCAAACCACCACCAACGCCGGTACCCAGGATGATGCCCAGAACCGTCGGGTAATGGCGAAACTCTTCGTCCCAAGCTTCCGAGAGCGTGAAGCAGTTGGCGTCGTTATCGACCTTGACCTCACGGCCAATCAGCGCGCTCAGATCGCGAGGCAGCGGCTGCCCCATCGCGGCCGGGACGTTGGCGGTAAACAAGGTGCCATCTTCATTTGGCAGGCCGGGAATACCTATGCCCACCAGCCCTTGCGTACCACAGACGGCATCGGCCTCATGGGTGAGATCGCGTAATACCGCCAGCAGTTGCCGGTAGTCGTCACGCGGCGTCGGCACCCGCTTTTGCCAGATACGTTGCAGATTGGCGTCGAACACCCCAAGTTCAATCTTGGTGCCGCCCATGTCGAAACCGTAGTACATAACTCGCCCTCAGGGTAAAAAAATGGGGCCCGCTACTGGCCCCAGGTTTTTATTACTGCCCGCTCAATACGCGGGCCGGATCGATGCGGCTGGCACGTCTGGCCGGATACCAACTGGCCAGCAGGCTAAGCACGATTGCCGTACCCAGTACGATCGCCACGTCAAGCCAGTGCAGTTCGGACGGCAGGAAATCGATAAAGTAGATGTCGCCAGACAGGAAAGAATGGCCCATCAGCTTTTCTATACCTTTCATGATATTGGTCAGTTGTAGCGAGGCAATCACTCCAACCACTACCCCACTAAGGCTACCTACCAGCCCAGCCAACAGGCCATACCAGACAAAGATGGCGCGAATAAAGCCGTCTTTGGCCCCCAGCGTACGCAGCACGGCAATGTCGCCGCTCTTGTCCTTCACCGCCATAACCAGAGTGGAAACGATGTTGAAACAGGCCACGCCTATCACCAGCACCATCGCCAGATACATGATGGCGCGGATCATCTGAATATCGCGATACATAAAACCGTAGGTGCCAATCCAGCTCTTGATATAGACGGTAGCATCGGCAACTTCCCCGGCGTCACGCACCAGCTTGTTAGCGGCGAAGACGTCGTTGACCTTGATGGCGATGCCGGTGACACTGTCACCCATATCCAGATATTGCTGTGCATCCGCCAACGGCACCATGGCCAGACTGTGATCGAGCTGGCCGCTAAGTTGCAGGATACCGGTGACATGCAGGCGAATACGCTTCGGCTGCAACAGTTTCATCTCAGGATCGCTATTGGGGATCATCACCGTGACGTAAGAGCCCTGCTTCACACCCAGAGCGTCAGCCACCCCTTTGCCCAGGATCACCTGCTGCTCACCGCTTTTGAAGTTAGCCCAGGCATCGCCCTGCACATAACTTGGCAGCGCGCTGAGCTGTTTTTCCTGCGCAGGATCGACCCCTTTAACTTGCACGGCGCGTAGCTGAGCACCATTTTCCATCAGCCCGGTAAAGTTGATATAGGGTGCCGCAGCCAAAATGCCCGGTACCTTTTCGACCCGTTGCAGGATCTCCGGCCAGCCGGTAAACGGCTGCTTGACCGGTTCGATCTCGCCGTGCGGCACCACCGCCAGAATACGGTTCTGCAGTTCACGTTCGAAGCCGTTCATCGCGCTCAGCCCCACGATCAGCACCGCCACGCCGAGCGCGATGCCGATGGTGGAGATCACCGAGATCAACGAAACCATGCCGCCGCGCCGCCGGCCACGGCTAAAGCGCAGCGCCATCAGCAATGAAAGTGGCGAAGCGCTCATTACTCGGCCCCCATCAGGGTCAGTTGTGCCTGTAGATGGCCGTCTGCCATTTCCAACTGGCGGCTCAGGCGTTTAGCGAGTTGCAGATCGTGGGTGACCACCAAAAATGCGGTACCCTGGCGTACGTTCAATTCGCCCAGCAAATCGAAGATGCTGTCTGCGGTGCGTTTATCCAGGTTGCCGGTAGGCTCATCCGCCAATACCAGCGAAGGGTTATTCACCAACGCACGGGCAATCGCCACGCGCTGACGTTCGCCGCCGGAGAGCTCGGACGGGCGATGTTTGCTACGTTTTTCCAGGCCCACGGCCGCCAGCATCTCCAGCGCCTTTTCCTTCGCCAGCGCCGGTTTCATGCCGCCGATCAGCAGCGGCATCGCGGCGTTCTCCAACGCGGTGAAATCCGGCAGCAGATGATGAAACTGATAGATAAAGCCGAGCTGACGATTGCGCAGTTCAGCTTTGGCAGTGGAAGAAAGCTTGTTCAACGACTGCCCTTTGTAGATCACCTCACCCGAGGTGGGTGAATCCAGCCCCCCCAGCAGGTGCAGCAAAGTACTTTTACCGGAACCCGAGCTGCCGACGATCGCCATCATCTCGCCCGGTTGCATGGCAAAACTGACATTGCGCAGCACGTCGGTATGCAGGTTGCCTTCCTGATAGGTTTTACACAGGCGCTCACACTGCAATAAAGGATGGTTACTCATAACGTAAAGCCTCAGCGGGTTGTACGGCGGCAGCGCGCCATGAAGGGTAAAGCGTGGATAACAGCGAGACCGCCATCGCCACTACGGCAATGATCGTCACCTGGATAGGGTCAACCGCCACCGGCAGAGAAGCCCCGTCGATCAACGCGCCAAGGATCGGCATCAGGTTGTTCAGATTGGTGGCAAGCAGAACGCCTAACAGCGTTCCCAGGAGCGAGCCGATAATCCCGGCGCTGGCCCCCTGCACCATAAAGACCGACATGATCTGCCGCCGCGTCAGGCCCAGGGTTTGCAGAATGGCCACTTCGCCTTGCTTCTCCATCACCAACAGGCCCAGCGAGGTAATAATATTGAATGCCGCCACCGCCACGATCAGGCTGAGCAACAGCCCCATCATGTTTTTCTCCATGCGCACCGCCTGGAACAACTCACCCTTGCGCTCACGCCAGTCTTTCCACTGGGTACCTTCCGGCAGCGTTTGCTGGCTAAGGGTGTCCACCGTCAACGGCTGTTGCAGGAACAAGCGCCAACCGGTGATATTGCCCGCCGGGTAGCGCATCAGGCGTGAAGCATCTTGCTGGTTCGCCAGCAGCTGATAACCGTCCACTTCGCTATTGGCGTGGAAGGTGCCAATCACGGTGAATAAACGTTGGCTCGGGATGCGGCCCATCGGGGTGAACTGGCTGGCGCTAGGCACCATCAGACGCAGTTGATCGCCACGCTTGACCCCTAACTGCCCGGCAAGCTGTTCACCGATAATCAGGTTGTACTCACCCGGTTGCAGCTGTTGCTGTTGAACGTTGACCAGATAAGGCGTCAGCGGATCGGGCTGCTGCGGGTCAACCCCCAACATGACGCCAACGGCCACGCTGCGAGCACTTTGCAGCACCACATCGCCGGTAGTCAACGGAGTGACTCGGGTGACACCATGCAGGTTTTGCACGGCAGAGGCTGGCAGCTGTTCAGGGTTGATGGAGCCCTGTTTACTGGTGATCAGCGCCTGCGGCATGAGCCCCAGGATGTTGTTTTCGAGATCTTTCTCGAAGCCATTCATCACTGAAAGCACCGTCACCAGCGCCATCACCCCCAGCGTAATGCCAATGGTGGATAGCCAGGAAACAAACCGCCCAAAGCGGTCTGAGGCTCGCCCGCGCATATAACGCAGGCCAATAAATAACGCGACAGGTTGATACATGAAATCCGTTTTGTTGCCGTAGCTTAAGCAAAGTGATCAAGGATAATAAAGGCTCTACCGGGTTTATGGAACCACCCGGCCGGTTTTATTCATCATGTTTGCACGGGTTTACAGAAAATGCCTGATTTTGAACATCCTGAAGACACGGTTGTTTCCGCTGACAGCCGTTTAACCGTTTGACAATCCGTTTACAACGGGCAAATTAATAGACTGAACGAATCAATGCCAACCACATGAGGTAGCCATGACCGTTAAGCCCCACTGCATCACCGCCGCCGATATTGCCAAAGCGGCCGAAATCCTGCAAAACCACGCGATCCGCACACCGGTAATGACTTCCCGCCAGGCGGATGAGATCGCCGGTGCCCAGCTCTTTTTCAAGTGCGAGAATTTCCAGCGCATTGGGGCCTTTAAATTCCGTGGTGCCTATAACGCCATCAGCCAATTGGCTCCGGCCCAGCGCCAGGCCGGAGTGATAGCCTTCTCATCCGGTAATCATGCGCAGGCCATGGCGTTGGCGGCTCGTGAGCTTGGGGTGAACGTCACCATTGTGATGCCACATGACGCCCCCGCCGCCAAGCTGGCGGCAACCCGCGGCTACGGAGCTAACGTGGTGATCTATCAGCGGCAAACCGAAGACCGGGAAGCGATCACCCAACGGTTAGCGGCGGAACAGGGCTTAACGGTGATCCCACCTTACGATTATCCGCAGGTGATGGCAGGCCAAGGCACCGCAGCTAAAGAGCTGATCGAAGAAGTTGGCCCGTTGGATATTCTGCTGGTTTGTACCGGTGGCGGCGGATTGCTCTCTGGATGCGCCGTTGCGGCACATCACTGGTCGCCCGGTTGCCGGGTATTTGGTGTCGAACCCGAAGCGGGCAACGATGTGCAACAGGCGTTCCGCAGCGGTGAAAAAGTGTGGATCCCGGTACCAAAAACCATTGCCGACGGCGCGCAAACCCAGCAAGTGGGCAATCTCACCTTCCCGATCATTCAACACTATGTGGAAGATATCCTGACGGTGACCGACCAACAGCTATGCCAGCAAATGCGTTTCTTTATGGAGCGGATGAAGATGGTAGTCGAACCGACCGGTTGCCTGGCTGCCGCTGCGGCGATGAATCAGGTCATCGATCTGCAGGGCAAAAAAGTCGGGGTGATCGTCAGCGGTGGCAACGTGGACGTCGATAAAATCGGCCAGTATCTCGCCATGGCACAGAATTGATTAAATTACCGCCAACAGGAAGCTTGCTCGCGCTTTTACCAGTGTCAGTTTATAAGCTGCTAGGCTAGTATAACCAAGGTAAAAGGTGATGGGCTTGAACCACTTGATGGTCCCCTCACCCTAACCCTCTCCCAGAAGGAGAGGGTACCGAATGTGCCACAGCCATACTCCGTTCCTAATCGCAACACCGTTCCAGCTCCCTCTCCTTGGGGAGAGGGTTAGGGTGAGGGGGAACGGGTTAGCTTTGGCCAAACGCCAGGTAAACAGGATTTTGTGGTATTCACACGTCAAGCGCCACGGTGAACACCACAAAAACTGTTATTCAATTCATTGATTAAAGATAACTGAATGAGCATTTCTGATAAAAGCCGCAGCTCCGCATCGTCCTACCGTTACTCTCTTCCTGACCGTGCGGGCGATTTACGCCAGCTAGGGCAACTCACCGGCTCTGCCTGTGCCGTTGAATGTGCGGAAATCGCCGAACGCCATCCAGGCCCGGTGATGCTCATCGCCCCGGATATGCAAAATGCGTTGCGGTTGCGTGACGAAATCCAGCAGTTTACCGATCAGATGGTGACCACCCTTTCCGACTGGGAAACGCTGCCATACGACAGCTTCTCGCCCCATCAGGAAATCATCTCGGCGCGGCTTTCCAGCCTGTATCATCTGCCGACCATGGCACGCGGCATCATCATTTTGCCGGTGAATACGTTGATGCAACGCGTCTGCCCGCATGAGTTCCTGCATGGCCATGCGTTGGTGATGAAAAAGGGCCAACGGCTGTCGCGGGATCTGCTGCGGGCACAGTTGGAACAGGCCGGTTACCGCAGCGTCGATCAGGTGATGGAACATGGCGAATTTGCTACGCGCGGTGCGTTGCTGGATTTGTATCCCATGGGCAGCGAAGAGCCTTATCGCATCGACTTTTTCGACGACGAGATCGACAGCCTGCGCACCTTTGATGTGGATAACCAACGCACGTTGAGCGAAGTGGAAGCCATCAACCTACTGCCAGCGCACGAGTTCCCGACCGATAAGGCCGCCATTGAGCTGTTCCGCAGCCAGTGGCGTGAACAGTTTGAAGTGCGTCGCGACGCCGAACATATTTATCAGCAAGTGAGTAAAGGCACCTGGCCTGCTGGTATCGAATACTGGCAACCGCTGTTCTTCAGCCAGCCGCTGCCTTCCTTGTTCAGCTATCTGCCAGCCAATACGCTGCTCGTCAACACCGGCAACCTGGAAGGCGCCGCCGAGCGTTTCTGGCTTGATGTCAATCAACGCTATGAGAACCGGCGGATCGATCCGATGCGGCCGCTGCTGGCCCCGGATACCCTTTGGCTGCGGGTCGATGCGCTATTTGCCGAGCTGAAAGCCTGGCCGCGAATGGCGTTGAAAACCGAGGAACTGCCCGCCAAAGCCGGTTGCACCAACCTTGGCTATCAAACCCTGCCGGATCTCGCCGTCCAGGCCCAGCAGAAGGCCCCACTGGATAATCTGCGACGCTTTATTGAAAGCTTCACCGGGGGCGTGGTCTTCTCAGTAGAGAGTGAAGGCCGCCGCGAAACCCTGCAAGATCTGCTTGGCCGCATCAAGCTGAGTACCAGCCTGATCCATCATCTGGATGAGGTCGAAGCATCGGGCCGCTACATGATGGTCGGCGCCTCCGAGCGTGGCTTCCTGGATACGCTGCGTGACCGGGCGTTGATTTGTGAAAGCGATCTGCTCGGTGAGCGCGTCAGCCGCCGTCGGCAGGATAATCGCCGCACCATCAATACCGATACCCTGATCCGCAACCTGGCAGAGCTGCACCCAGGGCAGCCGGTGGTGCATCTGGAACACGGCGTTGGCCGCTACGTTGGCCTGACGACGCTGGAAGCCGGGGGCATCAAAGCGGAATACCTGATCCTCTCCTACGCCGGTGAGGACAAACTGTACGTGCCGGTCTCTTCCCTGCACCTGATCAGCCGCTATGCCGGTGGAGCCGACGAAAACGCCCCACTGCACCGGCTCGGCGGGGATGTCTGGTCTCGAGCCAGGCAGAAAGCCGCCGAACGCGTGCGTGACGTGGCCGCCGAGCTGTTGGACATTTACGCCCAACGTGCCGCCAAGAGCGGTTTTGCGTTCAAGCATAATCGTGACCAGTATCAACTGTTTTGCCAGACCTTCCCGTTTGAGACCACGCCAGATCAGGAACAGGCCATCAACGCGGTGCTGAGCGATATGTGCCAGCCATTGGCGATGGATCGTCTGGTGTGCGGCGACGTCGGCTTTGGTAAAACTGAAGTGGCGATGCGTGCCGCCTTCCTGGCCGTCGAGAACGGTAAGCAGGTCGCGGTCCTGGTGCCGACGACCCTGTTAGCGCAGCAGCACTTCGACAACTTCCGCGATCGCTTTGCCACCTGGCCAATCCGCATCGAAATGATGTCGCGTTTTCGCAGTGCCAAAGAGCAGCAACAGATCCTGGAAGAGGCGGCCGAAGGCAAAGTCGATATCCTCATTGGTACCCATAAGCTATTGCAGAGCGATCTGCGCTGGAAAGATCTGGGGCTGTTGGTTGTCGATGAAGAACACCGCTTTGGCGTACGCCACAAAGAGCGCATCAAGGCAATGCGGGCCGACGTTGATATCCTGACGCTGACCGCCACGCCAATCCCGCGCACCCTGAATATGGCCATGAGCGGCATGCGCGATCTGTCGATCATTGCTACCCCACCGGCCCGCCGTCTGGCAGTGAAAACCTTTGTCCGCGAGTACGACAGCCTGGTGGTGCGCGAGGCCATCCTGCGTGAGGTACTGCGCGGCGGCCAGGTGTATTACCTGTACAACGACGTCGAGAATATCGATAAAGCCGCCGAACGCTTGGCGGAGCTGGTGCCGGAAGCGCGGATTGCCATTGGCCACGGCCAGATGCGGGAACGCGATCTGGAACGGGTGATGAATGATTTCCACCACCAGCGCTTCAACGTGCTGGTCTGTACCACCATTATCGAAACCGGCATCGATATCCCCAGCGCCAATACCATCATTATCGAACGGGCCGACCGCTTTGGCTTGGCGCAGTTGCATCAACTGCGTGGCCGCGTCGGGCGTTCTCACCATCAGGCCTATGCTTATCTGTTAACGCCAAACCCGAAGGTCATGAGCACCGACGCACACAAGCGGTTGGAGGCGATTGCCACGCTGGAAGATTTGGGGGCCGGATTCGCGCTCGCTACCCACGATTTGGAAATCCGTGGTGCAGGGGAACTGCTGGGAGAGGACCAAAGCGGCCAGATGACCACCGTGGGCTTCTCGCTGTATATGGAGCTGTTGGAAAGCGCCGTCGACGCCCTGAAGAACGGGCGTGAGCCTTCGCTGGAAGATCTCACCAGCAATCAGACGGAAGTGGAGCTGCGCATGCCAGCGCTGCTGCCCGACGACTTTATCCCGGACGTGAATACTCGTTTGTCCTTCTATAAACGCATTGCCAGCGCTAAAAATGAGGGTGAACTGGAGGAACTGAAGGTTGAGCTGATCGACCGCTTTGGCCTGCTGCCGGATGCAGCACGTAATCTGCTGCAAAGCGCGGCAATGCGTCAACAGGCGCAGTTACTGGGGATCAAGCGTATCGAAGGCAACGAGCGCGGGGGCTTTATCGAGTTTGGTGAGAAGAACCGGGTCGATCCGGGTTATCTGATTGGCTTGCTGCAAAGCAAACCGCAGGTTTACCGCCTGGATGGGCCAACCAAGCTGAAGTTTATGTTGGATCTTAGCGACCGGGCCGAACGCTTGAAGTTTATCGGCGAACTGCTGGCAGCGTTCAGAGAGCATACTTTGCCAGCTTGATGACCAATGTCCCCTCACCCTCTCCCTTTGGGAGAGGGTTGTTGTTAGGAGTAAACGGCGAAGATCAGACCTTGGTCAGTATCAACTGACCGCTTTTATCCAGCGGGATCTGGGTGCCTGGATCGTGATCCATGCGGATTTTACCCTGTTGGTTGCCAATTTTGTAAGTCACGTCATAGCCCAGCATTTTCTGCGATTTGTCATACACCGTTTTACAGCGCTGCTGCGTGCTGGTGGTGGTATCGTTATCCTGCATGGCACCCTGCACCTGGTGACCAGCATACCCACCACCCAGCGCACCCACCACGGTCGCAACATCACGGCCCCGGCCACCGCCAAACTGGTGACCAATAACCCCCCCGGCCACCGCCCCCAGCACTGAGCCAGCGATGCGGTTTTCATCCTGAACTGGCGCACGATGGGTCACCGTGACATTCCGGCACTCCTGGCGAGGGGTCTTGATGGTTTCTTTGATCGGTGTTGCGGCGAGAACCTGCGCATATTGTGGGCCGGGAGTAAATACGTCCAGACCGGCCACGGCAGCAATTCCCAGAGCGGCTGCAATACCAATCCCAACACCGGCTAACATTGATTTGTTCACAGGAAATCCTCCTGAATGTGTTACCACGCATTATGCACCGGGCAAGCTCGCATCAATCATAGGCAATCCCCCCGGTTTACGGCGTGCGTGACGCGCCGTCTGTAAACGCCCTAAAGTCTGCACAAGGAAGTTCAGCCTCGCAATAAGACTCCGTGAGCAAAATGCGATGAAAGCGGGCCAAAACCAATGAATTAAGAAGAATCTTAACCATATCCGTTGTTCACGAATCGAAAACCGTGAGGCATGGGTGCGGAATCAAACCGCTGTGTTGGAAAAATCGGCAGTGTATCCGGTGAACATGGGTAAAGACGTGTCGATTCCTTACCGAAATTTTGCTGCTTCGATACCGTCATAAAGCTGATCGATAAAGCGGACAAACGCTTTAAATCCATCATTAATGAGTGATGTAAAATACTGACATTCATCCTCAGTGAAAATTAGCCGGTTTATGATTTCATCATCGGCTCCCATTGTGTGTCCTGATTCATGGCTTGCATGCAGGGAACCACAAAATTCCAGTTTTAAACTGGTTCCACTAGTGATCTCATTCAGAGTTGTGAACATGATGTTTCCCGTTGCCTCCATCACTTCAATAATGACCAATCTTGATTTGGCATCTTTACCCGCTATTAACTCTATGAGGTCGTAAGTCAGTTTTCGGCTTGCCGAAAGCTCCTCAGACCAGAGGTATTGTAGTGTTTCGGTGAAGGGACGACTTTTGTTCATGTCTAGCTGTTGCAGGTCAGTTATGTACCAAGGCCAATGATTCGAGTCCTCCTTCGCATGTTTATTGATCGCGTCTTCAAGTTCATTCTTAGGGGAAGCAAAAGGTAGCACATATTTATTTATGTCTCCGAAACTCATAATAAAATGTGACATGCCAGGTAGAAAAGAAAGTCGTTCCTCAAGCGGAAGTGTTGCATTGCGGATATGAGTGAAAAACTTGTGTTTGGAAAAAGCGTCTTTTTGAATTTCAATCGCGAGTGACACTTTATTCATCATCTTAACACCTGTTTTATAAGTGACATTTTATGGCTCAAAAACAGCAACCATGTTTTGTGAACTATGAAGTTAATCGTGGGCTTTAAAGAGTATGTCAACGGCGATACTTTCTCTGTAGGGCCACAGTTACTATAGCCCAATATTTGATTAGTCAATTCTTAACAAGGTGGTGACTCGCTCCCCGATGCCATTGAACAATGTATTAAAATGTCAGTGAATTGAGTGCGGTGAAAGTCGCACACTCCGTTCTTAGGGGCGCAGTCTTGCAACCTACTGATCTCACGGCAATAAAAAACCCACGCGGCAAGCCTACGTGGGTTTTCATCAACCGAACGAATGGGTTTAAAAAATTAGTGCATCTTCAAGCGCGGTCGGATCACGCGGTTGATACCACCCACCAGCATCATCAGGCCGGTTTTGGTATAGCCGTGCAGCGCTACCTGGTGCATACGGTACAGCGAAATATACACCACGCGGGCGATACGCCCTTCGACCATCATTGAACCGCGCATCAGGTTGCCCATCAGGCTACCTACGGTACTGAAGCGGGAAAGCGAGACCAGTGAACCGTGATCCTTATAAACGTAAGGCTTCATCGGCTGATCGTGCATCATCGCCAGGATGTTGCTATAGCAACGTGATGCCATCTGGTGAGCAGACTGTGCCCGAGGTGGCACAAAGCCGCCGCCTTCACGTGGGCAGGAAGCGCAGTCACCGATGGCAAAGATGTTGGCATCACGGGTGGTTTGCAGCGTTGGCTCAACTACCAGCTGATTGATGCGGTTGGTTTCCAGCCCAGCAATCTCTTTCATAAAGTCTGGTGCCTTGATGCCCGCCGCCCACACCATCAGATCGGCATTGATAAATTCGCCGCCTTTAGTGTTCAGGCCATGCTCATCGGCACTGGTCACCATGGTATTGGTTAATACGCGTACGCCAAGCTTGTTCAGTTCCTGGTGCGCCGCTGCGGAAATACGCGGCGGCAGAGCTGGCAGAATGCGCTCACCGGCTTCAACCAGGGTAACCTTCAAGGCGCTGTTATCCAGCCCTTCAAAGCCGTAGCTGTGCAGCTGTTTGACCGCATTATGCAGTTCTGCCGACAGCTCAACGCCGGTAGCCCCACCGCCCACGATGGCAATATTCACGCTCTCCTTCTCTTCCGGATTGGCAGAGAACTTGAGGAACAGGTTCAACATCTCGTTATGGAAACGGTGCGCCTGATTCGGGTTATCCAGGAAGATGCAGTTATCTCTTACCCCTGGGGTGCCAAAGTCGTTCGAGGTGCTGCCGAGCGCCATCACCAGGATGTCGTAGCTTAACTCGCGGGCGGGAACCAGCTGGCAGCCTTGCTCATCGCAGATCTGCGTTAACTGCAGCGTTTTCTTTTCACGGTCAATGTTGACCAGTGAACCCAGTTGGAAGTTGAAGAAGTGATTACGCGCATGCGCCAGGTAGTTCAACGCATCCACACCGTCATCCAGGGAGCCGGTAGCCACTTCATGCAGCAATGGCTTCCACAGATGGCTGTGGTTGCGATCCACCAGCGTGATCTCCGCTTTGTGCTTACGACCCAGTTTATGGCCCAGGCTGGTTGCCAGCTCCAGACCACCGGCACCACCGCCGACAATAACGATTTTTTTCTTTGGCGTTGTCAAAATGACCCCCTGAATGTGAACCAATTGCTGCCTAAGGGTAAATAAATAATATCCTTAGAATACATAGGGTTCGCTTAAGTTAAACCTGCAATCTGGGGCCAGAATAGCACGAGAGGTTATTTGGTCATACCAAAATTGATGTACGTCAAAGTTTTTTGGTTAAAGGCTGGACGAAGGGATTTTTTGAGGATTGTGATTCAAATAGTTAGCGTGAGATCACAGTTTTACATTTTGCTGCCCACTGGCGAAAACGAGCACGATAAAAACAAAAAAGCCGCAATTGCTGCCCTTGGGGAACAGCGTTCACGGCTCAATAATGCGTTATAAAACTGTTACGTCAATGTCTTGAACGCTTTGATGCGTTGCAAGTGCGGCGAGATGTTTTTAAACTTGTGACTCTGCTGTTCATCCCAGACGATTTCATAATACTTGTGCAGCAACTCGGCACTACGCTGGCTGTCCAACACTTCGTCCTGGCGAGAAAGCACCACCAGGCAGCGATCGCGGTTCTTCTCACGGAAATCTTCCACGCATTTGGTGGCGATATCACGATACTCTTCCGGCCGGTCGATCTTGCCGTGCATATGTTCTTCCGGGTACAGGTTCGGGTTGAAGATCACCTGACGGATGCCGCACAAAAAACCGATACGTTCAGCCCAAAAGCCCCCAAGACCCACACCGCAGATCAATGGATGGGCATCCCCTTCCTGCTGAACCGCCTTGTCCACCTCTTTCAATAAATGCTGCATATCATGGCGCGGATGCAAAGTGCTGTAGCTGATAAAGCGCACGTCCGGATCGATGAACTGTAACTGCATAATCTTTTCATGATTGCCGGGACTGGTGGAATCGAAGCCATGCAAATAGATAATCATGTGGTTCCTCGCAACAAGCTGGGGGCCGCTGGCAGCCCCCATTATTAACGCCGCCTTCTTGCGGCGCCCTGGCCGTTCACCCCGCTGAGCGTTGCTTATGCTCTTCCCAGCGTTCATGCAATTGACTCAGCGCATGATGCGCCTTTTGCCAACGGTCGGAATCGCGCAGTTCCTGACGGGTGAACTGACCGCGATGATATAACCGCTGCAATTTCTCTACTTTGACCGGGGACAGGTTATCTAACACGCTGACCGCCCCTGCCCGATTATTACAAACCAGGATCATATCGCAACCAGCATCGAGCGCCGCCTGGCCACGTTCGGCATAGCTGCCCATGATCGCCGCCCCTTCCATCGACAGATCGTCAGAGAAGATCACGCCCTCAAAGCCTAGCTCCTGACGCAAAATTTGCTGCAGCCAGTAAGGCGAGCCGCTGGCCGGGCGCGGGTCTGCTTCAGTATAGATAACGTGGGCTGGCATGATGGCATCCAGCAATCCGCGTTGGATCAGCTCACGGAAGATAGTCATATCATGTTCGCGGATTTGAGCCAATGGCCGTGGATCGCGCGGAGTTTCTTTATGCGAGTCCGCCGTAACCGCGCCATGCCCAGGGAAATGCTTGCCGGTGGTTTTCATCCCGGCGCTGTGCATTCCCTGGATAAAGCGTTCGGCCATCACTAACGCCTGCTGCGGATCGCTATGGAAAGAACGCTCGCCAATCGCCGCGCTGGCGTGGCCGATGTCCAATACCGGGGCAAAGCTGATATCGATATCCTGGGCAATCATTTCCGAGGCCATCAGCCACCCGGCTTCCTGAGCCAGACGCCCGCCTTCCTGAGCATCGTTGAGCGCCGCAAAGGACTGCGCCGCCGGTAAGCGGGTAAAACCTTCGCGAAAGCGCTGTACGCGCCCGCCTTCCTGATCCACCGCCACCACCAGCCGCGAATGCGAGGCCGCGCGGATTTGGCGAACCAGCTCACGCAACTGCTGCGGATCGGCAAAGTTGCGGGTAAACAGGATCAAGCCCCCTACCAGCGGGTGTTTTAAAATCTCGCGTTCTTCTGCGTCCAGCTCATAGCCGACGACATCTAGCATTACTGGGCCCACGGCCACCTCACATCAGTATTCATGATTAATTTGACGATGATAAACAAAAACGCCGGTATAACGCTGCGCCCCAACGCAAAAATTCCGCATCCCGACACTGCTGCCAGCGCACTTCGCACCACATCAGCATCAGGTAATCCACCCATGGCAACCAACGCTGAACCTGTGAGGCCAGCTGCGGCAAATCGGCATAGCCGTGGGGTTGGTATTGCTCTAAAAAGCGTTGTTGCACAGCCGGGGAAAATTGATTGAAGCGAAACATCGCCGCCAGCTCAAGGGCGATATCGCCATCGGCGGCATACTCCCAGTCGATCAGCCTGAGCTGCCCGGCCTGTCGCAGCAGATTACCGGCATGAATATCCATGTGCAGCGTTGCCAGCTGCAACGGTCGCGGCATGGTGCCAGTGATGAAATAGCGCTGCCAACGCAGCCAGGCAGGCGTGATCCGCCGGCGATCAATTTGCTGCCAATAGCGGGTAAATTGCTGTTGCAGATCCAGCCGGTAACCACTCAACCCACGGTTATGCAACCGTGCTGTCAGCTCTGCCAGTTCCCCGTTGGCCGTTAAGGAAACAAACGCCGTTTCGTCAACGCTCTCACCGCCAAGCCATTCGACGATCAACCACTCAGGGCTCTGTAACCATACCTTTGGCCCCATGCCTAATCCAGCGCGCTTGAGCACTTGCCCCTCACGCCGACGGTTAACGCCGAGCATGCGTTTTTCTGGCGTCTGCGGACGGGCCAGCAGTTGCACATCGCCACCGTCGATCCGCCAGCTCTCGCCGCTCAACCCTTGTACCTGGCTAAAATGACAACCGGCGGTATTTACCGCCGGCAGCCTGTTACTCAAGAGTCGCCGCAGCTGGGATTCAGTATTTGACGTCGCCATTGCCTGACCAGACGATCTCACCGGTTTGTACCAGCATCAGTTGCATTTCCATCGCCGGTGACTTCACATCGCCACTGACGTCGCTATACAACACGTATTGCGCATTGACGATGCGCGCCAGGCCAATCGCCTTGCTGCGCGATCCGAGGCTGTCTTCCGCCGACAGGCCCAGCGTCTGTTTGGCGCTCGCCAACTGCGCTTCCGGCACGACGGCAAAGGTGTTGTTGGATGCCAAAGCCTGATGCAGCGCCGAGGTGGCGTTGCCGATGCTCAATGAGCCATTGGTATTGTTTTTCACGCTGTCCAACAGCAATACGCTGCCAGGCGTGACGCCATCAGCCTTCAGCATCTGATTGACCAACGGCTGTACGCTACCCAGCCAATCAAGCTGCTGGATCTTCGGCGGCTGTGGCACCGGTTCGGTGGTTGGTGGCAACGGTTCAGGCTGAGGCTCTGGTTGCGGCTGTGGCTCGACAGTCACCGGTGCCGTAGGCTCTGGTGGGCGTGATGGACAACCGGTTAACACCAACGCGGCCAGCGCCACCCATAGGAACTTTTTCATTACCTTCTCCAACGTAACCCAAAACTTATAAGTATAAATACAGACGTACACGCTTGGCATCAAGGTTGCCATTCAACGAATAAATCTCGGTGTCTGAATTGGCGGCAACGGTGACCGTGCGCGGCTTTTCAAAAGGCAGGATATCCAGCCCCTGTTTGTCATACCAGTAGAAACGATAGTGGAGGGTCACCGGCGTCGTCTGGGTGTTGCTGAGCACCGAACTGGCCCGCAGGCGGCCAGATGCATCGGCAATAGACGGGTTATCCGCCAGAATACCCGCCGTCAGTACCGGTGAATCCATCACTACCGTTTGCCGTTCATTGACCGAGATGCCCTTCGGGCTGCTACACCCCATCAGCATCGCGGCGGGGAGCACCAGCGCCATCAAGTAACGCGTCGTGTGGATATAGCGCATGGTCTTCCTCGGTTAACGTGACAATAACGGGCCCAGAGCGCGGCCACCGACTAAATGCATATGAATATGATAGACCTCCTGCCCGCCATGACGATTGCAATTAATGAGCAAGCGGTAACCGTCTTCGGCAATCCCTTCCTGCTCGGCAATTTTGGCCGCCACGGTGATCATACGGCCTAATGCGGCCTCGTGCTCCACGGTCACGTCGTTCACCGTTGGGATCAGTACGTTCGGCACGATCAGGATGTGGGTCGGTGCCTGTGGGGAAATATCACGAAATGCGGTGACCAGTTCGTCCTGGTAGACCACATCGGCAGGGATTTCACGGCGAATAATTTTACTGAAAATCGTTTCTTCGGCCATCTGGAACTCCTTGTTCAGCGAAAATATTGGTTTACGCAGTATGCGTGACAAATTCTACTGCTATCAACCCGATTGCGCACTTTCCGTATCGAGTGATGGAGAATCACTCAACCTTACGAGTTTACTGGCGATGATTAACTACCGATCAGCTGCGGCGCATGGCCACGCATCCAGTCAGCCAACGAGTCTAACGTGGGGCGCAATGTTTTACCCAGAGGCGTTATCTGGTACTCCACCCGTGGTGGCACCTGTGGAAACACCTGCCGAGTGACAAGACCGCATTGTTCAAACTGGCGGAGCTGACGCGTCAGCTCTTTTTGCGCGATGGGTGCCACTGCGCGCTGTAATTCGCTAAAGCGTATCGGGCCGTCGATCACCATCAGGCGATACAGGATCGGGATCGCCCATTTGCCTGAAATCAAATTGACGAAGCTCACCATCGGGCACGGTTCTCCCGCAGGCGGTAACGGGAAATTTTTTTCGACCTGCCCTTTCACTATTGACGCCATTGCATCCCACCTTGTCTTTTAGTATCCAAACGGTACCTACTATGCAAAAGGTACTAACAAACCAATAATGGCGTAACTGGCCAACGAGAGGAAGGGTTATGTCACGATTAACAGGTAAATACGCGTTGATTACCGGGGGAACCAGCGGCATCGGACTGGAGACGGCCCGGCAGTTTATTGCCGAAGGAGCCACTGTGGCGATCACCGGGCGCAGCGCTAGCGGGTTAACAGCGGCTGGCGAAACGCTAGGGGATGTCGTGCTATTGCACAATGACGCCGGGGTTATCGGCCAACAGAGGATTTTGGCAGCGCAGTTGGCTAAAAGCTGGCCCCGGCTGGATATCCTGTATATCAACGCCGGTGATGTCACCCACCTGCCGTTACAGGAATGGGATCAACAGCGCTATGACCAACTGATGAACACCAATCTCAAAGGCCCACTGTTTTTGATCCAGGCCCTGTTACCGTTGCTGGGCAATCCCGCCTCGGTGATCCTGTGTGGTTCTGTCAGCGCGCATATTGGCCTGGCGCAAAGCAGCGTCTATGCCGCCAGTAAAGCCGGGATTTTATCTTTGGCGCGTTCACTTTCTGCCGAGCTGCACCCGCGCGGTATTCGCGTCAACGGCCTTAGCCCTGGCCCAACGGCAACTCCGGCGCTGGGCAAGCTGGGTTTACCGGCACAGGCTGAACAGACATTGCGCGAAGAGATCCACGCGCTGGTGCCGATTGGCCGCATGGGGACCGCGCTGGAATTGGCAAAAGCCGCCGTATTCCTCGCATCTGACGAATCCAGCTACATGGTGGGCAGTGAACTGCTGATCGACGGTGGCGTGGGGAATTTAGCACGGAGTTGAAAGGCTGTTATAGGGGCGCTGCATGCTGCGCCCAATGAGATCATGCCACTGTTTGCTCCACGAGTTTAGCGCTTCAGCAAAACTTCCAGCCTGGCTTTCACCTCACGCCATTCATCACCGCTATGGACTGCGGTCAGCATCGCAAACAACGAGCAAAAAGCCCAAAATACGCAGGAATTATACTGGGCTGGTTCAGCTTAATTGTTCTATGTAACAAAGCGCTGATTTATTACCAGGCGGGATTACTGTTAACATTCGCGTGGGTGCTCTGGATCTTTTTGTCCTGAGCATTAGCAAGGGATAGAAAGAGAAAAGCCCCGAATCGATGCAAATCAACCCGAGGCCACTCTTATGCTCCAACAACATAAAGGTAGCCTCTTACCCGCTGAAAGGCAAGGACAAGGAGGCTATCATGCCGCAAAAGTTAGTCGTAATGGCCCTGGTTATTCTCTGTATCACCGTACTGGTGTTCACCTGGATGACCAGGAAAAGACTCTGTGAGATCCGCATTCGTAGCGGAGAAACGGAGGTTGCGGCCATGATGGCTTACGAATCCGCAAGGTAAGGCAACCCAACGGCGGGGCTTGCCCCGCCTGTTGGTTGTTTGAGCTGAGATCCATGAGCACCCCTCCCCATGTTGTTAATCAACCCATAAAAAAAGGGAGGCCTAAGCCTCCCCATTAACTCCCCTACCTGAATCAGTGATTACGGATGTATTCATCCATATCGGTTTTCAGGTTGTCGGATTTGGTACCAAAGATCGCCTGAACGCCTGAGCCAGCCACAACCACACCGGCAGCACCCAGTTTCTTCAGACCAGCCTGGTCAACCTTGGATACGTCGGCCACGCTGACGCGCAGACGTGTAATACAGGCATCCAGGTTGGTGATATTTTCTTTACCGCCGAATGCCTGAACCAATGCAGCAGACATTTCAGAGCCACCCTGAGCTACCTGTTCGGAAGAGTTGTCTTCACGGCCAGGAGTTTTCAGATCCAGCTTGGCAATCAGCACGCGGAAGATGGTGTAGTACACCAGACCGTAGATGACACCAACGATTGGGAACAGCCAAATTTTGCTGCTGTTGCCACTCAGGACGATGAAGTCGATCAGACCGTGTGAGAAGCTGGTACCGTCACGCATACCCAACAGAATACAGATTGGGAACGCCAGACCGGCCAGGATCGCATGGATGACGTACAGGATCGGCGCAACGAACATGAAGGCGAACTCGATCGGCTCGGTAATACCGGTCAGGAACGAGGTCAGCGCAGCGGAGATCATGATACCGCCGACTTTGGCACGGTTTTCCGGCTTGGCAGAGTGCCAGATCGCAATCGCTGCAGCAGGCAGACCATACATTTTAAACAGGAAGCCACCAGACAGCATACCTGCTGTTGGGTCACCCGCCATGTAACGCGGAATGTCGCCGTGGAACACTTGACCAGCGGCATTGGTGTATTCGCCGATCTGCATCTGGAAAGGTACGTTCCAAATGTGGTGCAGACCAAACGGTACCAGAGCACGCTCAACAAAACCGTAGATACCAAACGCGACCACTGGGTTCTGATAAGCCGCCCATTGTGAGAAGGTCTGGATAGCCGTACCGATTGGCGGCCAGATGAAGGAGAGGATCACACCCAGAATGATAGCGGCCAGACCAGAGATGATCGGCACAAAACGCTTACCGGCAAAGAAGCCCAGGTATTCTGGCAACTGAATGCGGAAGAAACGGTTAAACATGTAGGCAGCAATGGCACCGGAGATAATCCCCCCGAGCACACCGGTATCCGCCAGGTGTTTCGCCGCAATCTCTTCGGCTGGCAAATGCAGCACCAGCGGTGCAACCACGGCCATGGTTTTCACCATGATGCCATAAGCCACTACCGCAGCCAGTGCAGAAACGCCGTCGTTGTTAGTGAAGCCCAGGGCAACACCGATAGCGAAGATCAACGGCATATTGGCGAATACGGAACCGCCGGCTTCCGCCATCACGTGAGAGACTACCAGCGGTAGCCAGCTAAAGTTGGCGGAACCGACGCCCAGCAGGATACCTGCGATAGGCAATACGGAAACCGGCAGCATCAGCGATTTACCTACTTTTTGCAGGTTGGCAAATGCGTTCTTGAACATAGTTGAGTGTGCTCCTGAGTAATAGTGCTTTGCTACTTCTCGCGAATTTTCGCGTTGCAGAGGGGGGAGAGAAAACCCCTGCATTTTCAGGGTGTCTGAGCACCCCTTTAATTTTTACGCAGAGTAAAATAAATACCCTGAACAATGTTTGATGGCAGTCACGTTTCGATGAATCTGACCGGCCATTTTTCAAAAATCGTCTACTTTTTGTGAAGAAAGATGAAAATTCGCCCGGCAGCTCCCCTGAAACGGGTGGGAACATTACCCGTTTCGAGGATTAATTACGAGCTTAAAAAGAATTAGATTATCGCCAGCGGTTCGCTAAGCCTAGACGAAGGATCAGAGTTCGATGTGAAACAAACGTGAAAAGTTGCTGGTGGTCGCTTGCGCCAGGTTTTCCAGGCTAACGCCCTTCAATACGGCCAGGTATTCTGCGACGTCACGCACATAGGCAGGTTGGTTTTCTTTACCACGATGGGGAACTGGCGCCAGGTATGGCGAGTCGGTTTCCACCAGCATGCGATCCAATGGCACATAGCGGGCCACCTCGCGCAGCGGCTCGGCGTTACGGAAAGTGACAATGCCGGAGAACGAGATATAGAAACCCAGATCGAGCAAGGCTTTCGCCGTTGGCAAATCTTCGGTAAAACAATGCAGCACGCCGCCGCAATCCTGTGCGTTTTCTTCACGCAGAATGGCCAACGTATCGTCACGCGCATCACGCGTATGCACAATCACCGGCTTGTTGAGATCCCGGCCAATACGAATATGTTGGCGGAACGACTCTTGCTGCAACGGGATATTGTCTTGCTGATAGAAGTAATCCAGCCCGGTCTCCCCCAGGGCAACCACCTGTTCAGCCGCTGCCAGACTGCGCAGTTCGGCATAATCGTAGCCCCCCTCCAGATTCAACGGATGAACGCCACAGGAGAACGCGACATCGTTACGTTGACCGATCAGTTGAGTCATCGCCTGGTAACCCGGCAACGTGGTGGCAACCGCCAGCACAAAACCCACATCCTGCGCTTTGGCTTTGACCAGAGCATCGTCCACGCTGTGGTGCAAGGTGGCAAAATCCAGGCTGTCGAGATGGCAGTGAGAATCTACTAATAACATGATAATTAACTCTTTTACAACGAATGAGGGGATGAGTAACCGGTAGCGCCGAGCATCTGCTCCCAACCTAGTAACTGTTCTGTCAGCAACAGCTCGCGATTAACGCCAACCACGCTGAGTAACTGATGGCGGCAGTTAAGCCACTGCTGCATGATTTTCTGGAGCGAAACGCTGCTCAAACGGCTGGCCAACTGCTGGACCAACGGCAGTTGATCCTGATTCAGAGCATAGCTCGCGGCACCCTGCTGGTATTTCATCGCATCCATCAGCAACGCGCATAGCCAGTGTAGCCGGTCCGCCACGTCGTCATGGTTCAGTGCCGGCAACAGGGCCAACATATCGCACTGCGGCAGAGCAGCGCTCAAGGCGTTGCACAGTGCGGCCCGCTGTTGCCAGCGATTCGGTTGCAGCAACTGTTCGGCAGCGAGTGGAGCACCGTCATGCAAGCGTAATGCGGTCAGGCGATCGATCGGATTACCCGCGCCCTGGCGGTTCAGCCATTGCAGGCTAAGCTGCTCATCCGGGCTGGCCAGATGCCAGTAGAAACAGCGGCTACGCAGCGTCGCCAGCAGGCTTGAGGGCTCACGGCAACCTAGCAGGAAGTAGGTATTGGCCGGAGGCTCTTCCAGGGTTTTCAGCAAGGCGTTGGCGGCGGCCTCGGTCAACAGCTCTGCCTGCGACAGCCACACTACCTTAGCTCCCCCTTGCTGAGCATGGGAATAGAGGATCTCAATCACTTGGCGGATTGGTTCGATACCCAGGCTGCTTTTGCCCTTTTCCGGGGCCAGTACGTGGTAGTCTGGGTGGTTGCCTGCCAGCATCAACCGGCAGCTGTGACACTCACCGCAGCTCTTTTCACCATTGCGCTTTTGGCAGATCAGCCAACGGCTAAGGGCATAGAGTAGCTCAGCATCGCCGTTGCCCACCGCCGCATGCAGCAGTAATGCGTGATGGCCACGCCCAGCCGCATACTGCCCCACCAAATGACGATAGGGAGCGTTAAGCCACGGGTACCAGTTCATTACGCCACATCCTGCTGTTGCAGCCACTGTAAGACCACCTGGCGAATATCGGCGGTGACCTGTTCCAGCGTTTGTGCCGCATCTATGGTAACGATGCTCGCATCCTGCGCCGCCAGTTCAAGATAGCGCGCACGGGTACGTTCAAAGAACGGCAGCGCTTCTTGCTCTATACGATCCAACTCTCCGCGCGCGCGCGCTCTTTGCAGGCCCACCGACGGCGGTAAGTCGAGATACAGGGTCAGGTCGGGCCGGAAGTCACCCAATACCGTATCACGCAGCGAACTCATCAAATGTGGATCGATTCCCCGGCCCCCGCCCTGATAGGCTTGCGCGGAAAGGTCGTGACGATCGCCAACCACCCAGGTCCCCCGCGCCAACGCTGGCTGGATCACGGTTTCCACCAGTTGTACCCGCGCGGCATAAATCATCAGCAGTTCCGCCTTGATGGTTGGCAAATCGCCCTCTGCGCCGCATTTAAACAGCTCGCGCAACTTCTCCGCCAATGGCGTACCGCCCGGTTCACGGGTAAATACAATGTCGTTAATACCCTGCTCGTTAAGCACGCTGACCACGGTATTGCGCGCGGTAGTTTTGCCCGCGCCTTCCAACCCTTCAATCACTATAAAGTTACTTTTCATTCTTTTCCTTTTGTACCTGCCGATAGGCACGTACAGCCGCATTATGGCTGGCCAGGTTGGTGGTGAACGTATGGCCACCCTTACCGTCGGCAACAAAGTACAAATAATCGGTTTTAGCCGGATTGGCAGCAGCTTCCAGTGAAGCACGGCTTGGCATGGCGATCGGCGTTGGCGGCAGGCCACTGATCACATAGGTGTTATAGGGCGTTGCCGTCTCCAGATCCTTACGGGTGATGTTACCGGTATAACTGTCACCCATGCCGTAGATCACCGTAGGATCGGTTTGCAAACGCATACCCAGACGCAGGCGATTGATAAACACTGAAGCGACCTTGGTTCGCTCTTCCGCTACCGCAGTCTCTTTCTCAATGATTGAAGCCATCGTCAGCAACTCTTCCGGCGTTTTGTAGGGCAAGCTGGTGTCTCGCGCATGCCAGACGTCCTGCAATGCCTTATACATCCGCAGCTGCGAACGCTTTAACAATGCCTGATCGGTGGTTCCTGCCGTATAGAGATAGGTATCTGGATACAAACGGCCTTCCAGCACGCCCCCCTCCGGCAGCCCCAGCGCCTTGGCGATTTCCGCCTCGCTTTTACCTGTCAGGGTATGTTTGACATATTTAGACTCTTGCAGCACCTGCAGCCAATCTTTCAGACGCGAACCTTCGATAAAGCGCGCGCTGAACTGGGCCTCTTTGCCGCTCGCCAACAGTTTCAGCATCTGGCGTACCGTCATCCCCGGGGTTAAACGGTAGGTGCCAGCCTTGAATTCGGCCAATTCCGGCTCCAGGCGCAGTAACCACGGGAACCAGCGGCCATTGTGGATCAACTTGTCGCGCACCAGCAGCCCTTCCAGTGCCACACGGCCAGTGCCTACAGGCAGTTTGAAGTAGGTTTCCTGCCCAATCGCCAGCGGAGTATCGGCAAAGCGTTCAATCCGCTGATGCCCCCAATACAGCGAAGCCAACACCAGGAGTAGCAGCAGTACAACAATCTTGAGCTTTTTTCTCTTCATCAATCAGCCATCATTAACAGTGTGGTCGCAAAAAATCATACAGTTGGCGCGAAGGGTAGCGCCATGATTGTGCCCTATTCACCGGCAGCAACGGCATCAGCGCGTTGCATATCAGCACTTCCTCCGCATCGGCCAGCGTCTCTAGCGGTTCACTGACGTAATGCAGTAGATACTCGCTGCCCGCCAGAAGTTCAATCACGCGGCGGCGCATCACACCAGCGACACCCGCCTGATCCAGATTTGGCGTAAAGACGCTTTTTCCTTTGCGCCAGAACAAATTAGCCGCACAGCATTCCACCAGCATACCCGCAGTGTCAAGCACCAGCGCCTCATGGGCATCGGCCTGGTCAAGATGTGCGCGGATCAACACCTGCTCCAGGCGGTTAAGGTGTTTCAAGCCAGCCAGCAGTGGATTACGTGCCAGCGCAACTGGGCTGAGCGCCAGGCTGATCCCTTCTTCACGCCATGACAGGTAATGCGTGGGATAGGTGCTGCGTGAAACGATCCGTGTAGATGCAGCGCAGCCGTGCGGGCTGTAACCTCGTCCACCACTGCCTCTGGTCAGTATCGCTTTGACCACGCCATGGGGGAGAGTGCTAGCCGCATGGCGCATCTCAAGTTCCAATGCAGCCCAGTCAACAGCAGGCAGTAGCAACCTCTGCGCCGCCTGCTGCATGCGTTCAAGATGCCAGGGGAAGAGATCGATGTTGCCATCCACCACCCTGGAGGTGGTAAAGCAGCCATCGCCAAACTGCAAACCGCGATCGCTGGCTGCCAGGGCGTCATGTTGTTGTCCATTTATCCAGTACATGCGTTTCCTCACTGTGGTTTCACTACGACAGCATATCAGGCACATACTACGATAGACGGCCTGGCACCATAAAAAAAGCCCGGTCAGAGTGCACCGGGCCTTTATCAGCTTGAGTTGGCTAGAACTATACTCGACGGAAAATCAGCGAGCCGTTGGTGCCACCGAAGCCGAAGGAGTTACACAGCGTGAACTCCATATCTTTAGTCTGACGCGCTTCGTGTGGTACGAAGTCCAGATCGCAACCTTCATCCGGATTATCCAGATTGATGGTAGGTGGAACCGCCTGATCGCGCAGAGCCAACACGGTAAAGATCGACTCAATCGCCCCAGCGGCACCCAGCAGGTGACCGGTCATCGATTTAGTGGAGCTGACCATTACCCGGTTGGCATCGCTACCAAATACGGATTTCACCGCTTGGGTTTCGGCTTTATCACCGGCCGGCGTCGAGGTGCCATGCGCGTTGATATAGCCAATCTGTGACGTTGTCACACCTGCATCACGCAGCGCGTTTTCCATCGCCAAGGCGGCACCAGCACCGTTTTCCGGTGGCGATGTCATGTGGTAGGCATCGCTGCTCATACCAAACCCGACAATTTCGGCGTAAATTTTCGCACCGCGAAGTTTGGCATGTTCGTACTCTTCCAACACCATCATCCCCGCACCATCGCCCAGCACAAAACCATCACGGTCTTTATCCCAGGGGCGGCTTGCGGCCTGTGGGTTGTCATTACGGGTTGAGAGCGCACGAGCTGCCCCAAAGCCGCCGACACCCAGAGGAGTACTGGCTTTTTCTGCACCACCGGCCAGCATCACATCGGCATCATTGTAAGCAATGATACGTGCGGCATGGCCAATGTTATGGACACCTGAGGTACAGGCAGTAGCGATGGAAATACTTGGGCCACGCATGCCATACATAATGGTCAGGTGACCGGCAATCATGTTCACAATGGTCGAAGGCACAAAGAACGGACTGATTTTCCGTGGGCCACCGTTAACCAGTGAGCTATGGTTTTCTTCAATCAACCCCAGGCCGCCGATACCGGAGCCGATAGCGGCACCAATACGATTGGCGTTCGCCTCGTTGATATCCAGCCCCGCATCCTGCATGGCTTGCATGCCGGCGACGATGCCGTATTGAATGAAGGCATCCATCTTGCGCGCATCTTTGCGCGAGATGAAATCTTCACAGTTAAAATTCTTTACCAAGCCAGCAAAGCGCGTTGCATAGGCAGTAGTATCGAAATGGTCGATCAGGCTGATGCCACTCTGACCGGCAAGAAGAGCATTCCATGTGGACTCTACCGTATTGCCGACAGGAGACAACATGCCCAGTCCGGTCACAACTACTCGACGCTTAGACACGTTTGTCCTCCAAGGAGGGAAAATATGACGCTAGGGATAGAAAAAACTTAGGCGGTCGAGTGACCGCCTAGATATGTTCGCTTACTGCTGGCTAGCGTTGATGAAATCAATAGCTGCTTGCACAGTAGTGATTTTCTCAGCTTCTTCGTCTGGAATTTCGGTGTCGAATTCTTCTTCCAGAGCCATTACCAGCTCAACGGTGTCAAGAGAATCAGCGCCCAGGTCTTCAACGAAAGAAGCGTTGTTCAATACTTCTTCCTGCTTAACACCCAGTTGCTCAACAATGATTTTCTTAACGCGTTCTTCGATAGTGCTCATACTCTTAAATTTCCTATCAAAACTCGCTTTCGCGATGGTTTTCGTAGTGTATAAAATGTTGAAAAAGATGCAACTAAATCCCGGCTGGTCAAACCACGATTTTACGCTATTTTGCGGTTTTTACCTCAAATAACGCAAATAGTTTTCGCATTTTTTAAATCATATACATGCCGCCATTGACATGTAACGTTTCACCGGTGATGTAGCTGGCCTCGTCAGAGGCTAAAAATGCAACAGCGCTGGCGATTTCTTTAGCTTCCCCAAGCCGGCTAGCCGGAACCTGAGTCAAAATGCCTGCGCGTTGATCTTCTGTCAACGCCCGTGTCATGTCCGTCTCAATAAAGCCAGGAGCCACGACGTTGACCGTAATGCCACGTGAAGCGATCTCACGTGCCAAAGACTTACTAAAACCAATCAGACCGGCTTTAGCCGCCGCGTAGTTAGCCTGCCCTGCATTCCCCATGGTGCCAACAACGGAACCGATAGAGATGATACGGCCAAACCGCTTTTTCATCATAGCTCGCATTACCGCTTTTGACAGACGGAATACGGAAGTCAGATTAGTGTCCAGGATATCCTGCCACTCATCATCCTTCATTCGCATCAGCAGGTTATCACGCGTAATCCCGGCATTATTCACTAAAATGTCGATTTCGCCAAATTCTGCGCGAATCGAGGTCAAAACGTTGTCGATAGATTGAGCATCAACCACGTTCAGCATATAGCCTTTGCCGTTCTCACCCAGATAGCTGCTGATGGCTTCAGCACCGCTCTCGCTGGTAGCAGTGCCGATAACCTTGGCGCCACGTGCAACAAACAACTCTGCAATAGCCCGGCCAATACCGCGGCTTGCGCCGGTGACCAGGACAATTTTCCCTTCGAAGCTCATGGTTATCCTCTTTTACTGTTCCAACGCCGCAGACAGGCTGGCAGTATCGTTAACCGCTGCCGCCGTCAAAGTGTCGACAATGCGTTTGGTCAGGCCGGTCAGCACTTTGCCTGGGCCCACTTCCAACAGCAGAGTCACACCCTCTGCCGCCATAAATTCTACGCTTTCCGTCCAGCGCACCGGGCTGTACAGTTGGCGAACCAACGCACTGCGGATGGCTTCTGGCGCGGTTTCTGCGCGTACATCAACGTTATTGACTACCGGTACTAACGGCGCATTGAAGGTGATGTCTTGCAGCGCTACAGCCAGCTTATCGGCAGCCGGCTTCATCAGTGCGCAGTGCGAAGGCACGCTCACCGGCAACGGCAGTGCACGTTTGGCTCCCGCCGCCTTGCAAGCTGCACCTGCACGCTCAACCGCTTCTTTGTTGCCCGCGATAACGACCTGCCCCGGAGAGTTGAAGTTCACCGGTGAAACTACCTGGCCTTGAGCTGACTCCTCACAGGCTTTGGCAATCGAGTCATTATCCAGACCGATGATGGCGTACATGGCACCGGTACCTTCCGGTACCGCTTCCTGCATCAGTTTGCCACGCAGCTCTACCAAACGGATAGCCGCAGCAAAATCCAGCACACCGGCACACACCAGCGCCGAGTATTCACCCAGGCTGTGGCCGGCCATCATCACAGGCATGTTACCGCCCTGCTGTTGCCAGACACGGAAGATGGCAACGGAGGCCGCCAACAACGCTGGCTGTGTCTGCCAGGTTTTATTCAGCTCTTCTGCCGGGCCGGTCTGTACCAACTGCCACAGATCGTAACCCAAAGCCGCAGAAGCGTCGCTAAAAGTTTGTTCCACAATGGGAAACTGTGCGGCCAAATCGGCCAACATGCCAACGGTTTGTGACCCCTGGCCTGGAAAAACAAAAGCAGTTTGCGTCATTTTTTTATTCCTGTTGAATCAAAAACGAACCAGCGCCGAGCCCCAGGTAAAGCCACCGCCGAATGCTTCTAGCAACACCAGCTGACCACGCTGGATGCGCCCGTCGCGTACGGCTTCGTCGAGCGCCGCAGGTACCGAGGCGGCAGAGGTGTTACCGTGACGATCGAGCGTCACCACCACTTTATCCATCCCCATACCCAGTTTTTTTGCCGTTGCGCTGATGATGCGCAGGTTGGCCTGATGCGGAACCAGCCAATCCAGTTCGCTGCGGTCAAGATCGTTGGCCTTCAGCGTTTCATCAACGATATGTGCCAGTTCGGTGACTGCCACTTTAAAGACTTCGTTACCCGCCATGGTGACATAAGCAGGTTGATCCGGGTTCTGACGATCTTTATTCGGCAGCGCCAGCAGATTGCCGTAGCGACCATCGGCATGCAGATGGGTAGAGATAATGCCCGGCTCCTCAGAAGCTCCCAGCACTACCGCGCCCGCACCATCACCAAACAGGATGATGGTGCCGCGATCCTCTGGATCGAGCGTGCGTGACAACACATCGGAGCCGATCACCAGCGCATGTTTTACCGCGCCGTTCTTCACGTACTGATCGGCAACGCTCAAGGCATAGGTAAAGCCAGCACAGGCCGCCGCGATATCAAACGCCGCGCAGTCCTGAATACCCAGCATCTGCTGCACCTGGCAGGCAGAACTTGGGAACGCATGGCTCGAGGTGGTGGTCGCCACCACGATCAGGCCGATATCTTCTTTAGCCACACCCGCCATTTCCAGCGCGTGAGACGCAGCATGGAAGCTCATGGTTGCCACGGTTTCATCCGGGGCAGCGATACGACGTTCACGAATACCGGTGCGAGTCACGATCCACTCGTCAGACGTATCCACCATTTTTTCTAAGTCAGCGTTGGTGCGCACTTGTGCGGGTAAGTAACTCCCCGTACCGAGAATCTTTGTATACATGAACGATCAGTCACTCTTGGGTAATACAGCTTCAAGGCGCGCAGCAATCCGGTCCGGAACTTGCCGCTGCACCGCCTGTACAGCCTGTTCGATTGCCACCGCAAACGCGTTTTGGTTCGCGGCGCCGTGGCTCTTGATCACGGTCCCCCGCAATCCTAACAGACATGCACCATTATACTGGTCGGGGTTCAGATGACCAAAACGCCTTGCCACCCTTTTTTGTAACCAACGACCCAACAATTTTAACCACCACGCCTGCTTCCCCCCTTCGGAGGATGACTTGAGTAGCGACAAGAACAGTCTTATCACACCTTCCATGGTTTTCAGAGTGACGTTGCCGACGAAGCCGTCGCAGACCATCACATCGGTTTTGCCAGTGAGCAGGTCGTTGCCTTCCAGATAACCAATATAGTTGATTGCCTGAGTTTTTTTAAGTACGGCGGAGGCTTCGCGGATATTATCCAGCCCTTTGGTTTCTTCTTCGCCGATATTGAGCAGTGCCACACGTGGCTGCGCGATACCCAATACCTCTTCCGCCATCACGGCTCCCATGACCGCGAACTGCACTAGCATCGTGCTGTCGCACTCTACGTTGGCTCCCAGATCCAACACCACGGTTTTACCGCGCTGCTGGTTAGGTATCACGGTCATCAACGCCGGGCGTTCAATGCCGTCCAACGGTTTGATCAGCAGCTTGGCCAGCCCCATCAACGCCCCGGTATTCCCTGCACTGACACAAGCCTGCGCCTCACCGCTTTTAATCAACTCCAGCGCAATACGCATAGAGGTACCTCGGCTGGCCCGGATCGCTTGTGAAGGCTTGGCGTCACCGGCAATAACCGATTCGGCAGGTACGACTTGCAAGCGTTCCCGGACAGACGGATCGGCTTTGGCAAGTAACGGGGAGATGACGTCGGGATCGCCGACTAACAGGAGATGAAGCTGTAAATTAGAGGCCAGTGCCTGCAATGAAGCAGGCACTGTGACGCAGGGACCGAAATCCCCGCCCATTGCATCTAACGCCAGGGTTAGACGAGTCAAAGTATCGCTGACTTAGCCGATAACCTTGCGACCGCGGTAGAAACCGTCGGCAGTGATGTGGTGACGACGATGAGTTTCACCGGAAGTCGCATCTACAGACAAGGTGGTGGTGGTCAGGGCATCGTGTGAACGACGCATGCCACGTTTGGAACGGGTTGGTTTATTTTGTTGTACGGCCATGGACCTTACTCCTCGATTACTTACGCTTTAAACTGGCTAATACGGCAAATGGATTTGGTTTCTCCGCCTCAGGAGGCAGTTTGCCAAACACCATGTCCGCTTCGGACACTTCACAGTGTTCAGATTCATGTACCGGAACGACAGGCAGTGAAAGAATAATTTCATCTTCAATCATTGCCAACAGATCGACTTCGCCAAACTCGTCAACTTCGATCGGTTCGTACGCTTCCGGTAATGCCTCAGCCTGCTCATCATTGACGACCGGGCTAAAACAATATGTTGTGTGGACCTGATGTGCAAACGGGACACCACAGCGTTGACACATCAGCGTTACCGCGACGTCCGCATGCCCTGTTATCACCGCGAGGCGCTGGTTATCAATATCAAACGACAACTGCACTTCGACATCACTGTCCACACTGACCACGGAGTCGGCAACACGTGTAACCAGCTCAGGCGCATAGGAACCAACATAGTCCAAGCGTTTCTGAGCGGTACGTACCGCATCAATGGTCAAGGGTAATTTTACCTTTTGCATAGGGCGCGCATATTAACTTTGTAACGTCATAGAGTCAAAGAAAAAGGCCCTAAAACGGCACCTTTCACCAATATTCGCTTCCAGAGCGGCCGACAGTTTAAGATGAGCGACATATTTACGCTACGGTTTGTGGAAAAAATTATGCAAAGACTCTTACTCGCCTCAACGTCAATCTACCGCCAGCAGTTGTTGGAGAAGCTGCACCTGCCCTTTATTTGTGCAGCGCCGCAAACCGATGAAACACCGCTGCCTGGGGAAAGTGCCGAGGCTTTGGTACTGCGCCTGGCGGCGGCCAAGGCTCAGGCGCTGGCTATAGCCTACCCTGATTATCTGATTATCGGTTCCGATCAGGTCTGCGTGATTGCCGGAGAAATCACCGGTAAGCCCCATAGCGAAGAGAACGCCCGCCAGCAGTTACGCAAGGCCAGCGGCAAGCAGGTGACCTTCTATACCGGTTTGGCGCTCTATAATAGCCGTAGCCAACGCCTACAGGTGATGTGTGAGCCTTTCCACGTTCATTTCCGTACGTTGAGCGAAGTGGAGATCGAAACCTACGTGCGCCTCGAGCAGCCGCTCTTTTGTGCTGGCAGCTTCAAGAGTGAAGGTTTGGGGATTGCGCTATTTGAAAAGCTGGAGGGCCGCGACCCGAATGCGCTGATTGGCCTGCCGCTGATCGCATTGCTGGAGATGTTGCGGGCTGAAGGGATCAACCCGCTGGTATAAGCTTATTTCTTGGCAGCGGCGGTTCTTTGCCGCAATACCTGCAGGCAATGACGTAGTTCGTCATCCATCGGCGCTTCGATGCGCATCGTTTCGCCGGTGGCAGGATGTTCAAAGCGCAGCGCCGCCGCATGCAGGAACAGGCGCTTCAGGCCGGTGCCCGCCAATTGGCGATCGAACTCCCGGTCACCATAACGGTCGTCAAAGGCGATCGGATGCCCGGCATGCAAGGTATGCACGCGAATCTGGTGGGTACGCCCGGTGATCGGACTGGCCTTCACCAACGTGGCATGTTCAAAGCGCTCTTCGATCTTGAAGCGGGTCTCCGAAGGTTTGCCTTCGCTGTTGACGCGGACAATGCGCTCACCGCTCTGCAAAATATTCTTCAGCAACGGTGCCTGCACCGCTTTGCAGTGCGACTGCCACTCGCCGCGCACCAGCGCCATATAATCCTTCTGCATCCCCTTGAGGCGCAACTGCTCGTGCAGCGAACGCAGCGCCGAACGCTTCTTGGCCACCATCAACACGCCGGAGGTATCGCGATCCAAGCGGTGCACCAGCTCCAGAAAACGTGCTTCCGGGCGTAATGCACGCAATCCTTCGATCACCCCAAAACTCAGGCCGCTACCGCCGTGCACCGCCGTTCCCGAAGGTTTGTTCAGCAGTAGCAGGTGATCGTCCTCATAAAGGATACAATCCGCCAGGGCTGCAACTTTATCCAGCTTGGCGGAAACCGGTGCATCTTCACGCTCGGCGACCCGAACCGGAGGAATGCGCACCACGTCGCCCGCTGCCAGTTTATATTCAGCCTTGATGCGGCCTTTATTGACCCGCACCTCGCCCTTGCGCACGATGCGATAAATCATGCTCTTCGGCACGCCTTTCAGGCGGGCAAGCAAGAAATTGTCGATTCTCTGACCGGCTTCGTCGTCAGAAATCGTCACTAATTGTACTGCGGGAATGTTCGTTTTCATGGGGCGGGATTCTAAATAGAGCGCGTCAATAGCGCCACCTCTTTTTATGTGCTTAACTGTCTCTCAGACTGTGAAAGAAACGCCAGCGAACAATAAGGCAGCAAGCCAGGTTGATCGTTTGCGGTTTCGATCATAGTTAAGGAAAAGTCACCTTGCTATAAAGGTGCTTGCAATGGAATAATGCTGTAACTTTCCGTGCAGATCCCCTTGAAACGAGGAGAATTGCGGAATTATACAGTTTGTCTGGTTGCACAAAAACGCAGCAATGGCGTAAGACGTAATGTGAAATCAAACAATTAGCGGGCTGCGGGTTGCAGCTTGGCCGGCAAATGGAATCAGATCTGTCATCATAAATCAGAGGCTATTCCCTGAGTCAAAAGCGCTGTGTTTCACAAAGAAATACAGGCTTACCGAGATAATGCGCCCCTATGCAGGCGACAACCGTGAGGTTGACGGCTTTGCGAGAAGACACGGGGTTTTCGGTTTTAACCTGGCCATGAGGTTATTTTGCCCGCAGCTTTGTCGATAATGTAAAAAAAACGAGTAAGTTAAGATGAAAAGAATGTTGATTAACGCAACTCAGCAGGAAGAGTTGCGTGTTGCCCTTGTAGATGGACAGCGGCTGTACGATCTGGATATTGAAAGCCCTGGCCATGAGCAGAAAAAAGCGAATATTTACAAAGGTAAAATCACTCGTATTGAACCTAGTCTAGAGGCCGCGTTCGTTGATTACGGCGCTGAAAGACATGGTTTCCTCCCGCTAAAAGAAATCGCTCGCGAATACTTCCCAAGCAATTACTCTTCCCATGGTCGCCCAAACATCAAAGATGTGCTGCGTGAAGGCCAGGAAGTCATCGTTCAGGTTGATAAAGAAGAACGGGGTAATAAAGGCGCTGCCTTGACTACCTTCATCAGCCTGGCCGGTAGCTATCTGGTTCTGATGCCGAACAATCCGCGTGCCGGTGGTATTTCTCGCCGCATCGAAGGTGACGACCGTACCGAACTGAAAGAAGCGCTCTCCTCGCTGCAATTGCCAGACGGCATGGGATTGATTGTCCGCACCGCTGGCGTAGGCAAATCTGCCGACGCTCTGCAATGGGATCTGTCATTCCGCCTCAAGCACTGGGAAGCGATTAAAAAAGCCGCCGAAGGCCGCCCTGCTCCATTCCTGATCCACCAGGAAAGCAACGTTATCGTGCGAGCATTCCGCGACTACCTGCGCCCGGACATCGGCGAAATCCTGATCGACAACCCGAAGGTACTCGATCTGGCCAAAGAGCACATCGCTGCCTTGGGCCGCCCGGATTTCAGCAGCAAGATCAAATTGTACAGTGGCGAAATCCCGCTGTTCAGCCATTACCAGATCGAATCGCAGATCGAATCCGCGTTCCAACGTGAAGTGCGTCTGCCTTCCGGTGGTTCCATCGTGATCGACACCACCGAAGCCTTGACCGCTATCGACATCAACTCCGCGCGTGCAACCCGCGGTGGCGACATCGAAGAAACCGCATTCAATACCAACCTGGAAGCCGCAGATGAAATTGCTCGCCAATTACGCCTGCGCGACCTGGGTGGCCTGATCGTTATCGACTTTATCGATATGACCCCGGTTCGTCACCAGCGTGAAGTGGAAAACCGTCTGCGCGATGCCGTCCGCCAGGATCGTGCGCGCATTCAGATTGGCCGTATCTCGCGCTTTGGCCTGCTGGAAATGTCCCGTCAGCGCCTCAGCCCGTCACTGGGTGAGTCCAGCCACCACGTGTGCCCGCGCTGTACCGGTACCGGCACCATCCGTGATAACGAATCGCTGGCGCTGTCTATTCTGCGCCTGATCGAAGAAGAAGCGCTGAAAGAGAACACCAAAGAAGTTCACGCCATCGTACCGGTTCAGGTTGCTTCCTACCTGCTGAACGAAAAACGTGATTCTGTCAGCGCGATCGAGAAGCGCCAGGGTGGCGTGAAAGCGATCATCGTGCCAAACGATCAGATGCAAACTCCGCATTACTCCGTGCTGCGCGTACGCAAGGGTGAAGAAACACCGACCCTGAGCTACCTGCTGCCGAAGCTGCATGAAGAAGAAATGGCCCAGCCGCAGGATGATGCGCCAGTCGAGCGCAAACGCGAGCAACCGGCTCTGGCTTCCTTCTCCCTGTCACAGGATGCTCCACCGCAGGAAGAAGAGCCTGTGGTTAGCAAGCCTGCCGTTGCCGCCAAACCGGCAGTTGCATCAACCCCCACTGCTGAGGCCAAACCTGGCCTGTTGAGCCGTCTGTTCGGTGGCTTGAAGTCACTGTTCGCCGGTGAAGAAACGCCGGTGGTTGAAGCTAAACCGGTCGTAGCTGAGAAAACGGAAGACAGCGACAACCGTCGTCAGGATCGTCGTGGTCAACGCCGCCAAGGCTCTGGCCGTAAAGGTGAACGTGGCGAGCGTAAAGAACGTGGCGAAGGGCGTGACAACCGTGAACGTGGTGATCGTGAACCACGCGAAAATCGCGAACCGCGCGAACCGCGTGAAAGTCGTGACGATCAGCGCCGCAACAACCGCCGTAACGCACAACAACAGACTGCACCAGCGGCTGCCAACACCGAAGTGCAGACTGAAGAAGCGGCCAAGGCACAGCGCGAAGATCAGCAACAGCGCCGTGAACAACGTGCCGAGCGTCAACGCCGTCGTCAGGAAGAAAAACGCCAGGCTCCACAAGACGTCAAAGTGCCGGAAACTGCGGAAGTCGTTGTTGCCAGCAATAGCAATGACGAAGATGAAGACCGTCATCAGCAGCCAACGCAACGTCGTCAACGCCGTCCACTCGCGCAGAAAGTTCGCGTCCTGTCGGCGGAAGAAGAACTGCATCGCGCCGCTGAAGAGCTGTTAGCGCCTAAGGCACCGGTTGCCAAGGTTGAAGAACGCCAGGCTCCGGTATTGGCTGAGAGCGTTAAACTGTTGCCACAGGCCATTGCGGCCCAGGCTGAAGATGACACGCAAGCTGACAACCGTGGTAACGGTGAAAACGGCATGCCACGTCGCTCTCGTCGTTCTCCACGCCATCTGCGCGTCAGTGGTCAGCGTCGTCGTCGCTATCGTGACGAGCGTTATCCGAACCAGTCGCCAATGCCGTTGGCCGGGGCGTTTGCCTCACCAGAGATGGCTTCAGGCAAGGTTTGGGTCAGCTATCCTGTGGCACAAGCAGCCGTCTACGTTGAACACGAAGAAGCTCAAGCGCCAGTGGCAATTGAAACCGTAGCCGTGGCTGCTGCACCGGTGGCTGTTGAAGCCGCTCCTGTTCAGCCTGTGGTCAACGAAGCGCCAAGCGTAGTTGACACCGCTTCGGTAGTGGCTGAATCTGTGGCAACACCGGTAGTTGAAGCCCCGGTAGAAACTGCACCTGTTGAAACCGATGCCGACGCTGTCGTCGCTGCCGAATCAGCCGCTGTTGTGGTAGATGAAACCGTTGTCAGTGAAACAACTGAAGATGAGACGGTTACAGATGCTGCAGTACAAGCTGAGCCGGTTATCACTGAATCCTTGGTGCAAGAGCCTGTAGTTGAAGAAGCGGTAGTTGAAGAAGTTGTAGTGGAAGCCGTTGTGGCTGCCCCTGCAGAAACTGCTGTAGCCGCAGAGCCGGAAGTCGTGTCAGCACAGCCAGAGGCTGCTCCAGCTCCTGTGCAGGCGGCCCCAGTGGTTGCACAACCGCAACCGGCGCTCTACAAGCATATCGCTACCGCCCCGATGACCAAAGCGCCTGCGCCGGATTATCAGCCGGAAGCCACCAAGACCAGCGAGTGGCAGCGCCCTTCCTTCAACTTTGACGGAAAAGGTTCTGCTGGCGGCCATGCAGCGGCTAATCAGGCCACTGCTCCAGCGACCAAACCGCAGCCAGTTAACGACTAAGTTAATCCCTGCCCTACAAAACCCGCCTAAATGGCGGGTTTTTTTCACCCCTTTCCAGAAGATGCCCCCTCCCTAGATCTGGCCTGAGATAATCAGTGCTTCCCGGTTACCCAAGCTCTCGCAGCCAACTGATTTCAATTTGCCATTAACTAACAGATGCATCCGGAACGTTTTCCGCTTATCCTTTCACCCCGGCGTGAATAACCCAAAATTATTCGCTTTTACTAAGATTTTTTGACCGCCGGAGCTCTGCACCATGACCGCACAACCCCAAGCCCTGAAAATCCGCCGCCCTGACGACTGGCATATCCATTTGCGTGACGACAACATGCTGAAAACGGTTCTGCCCTATACCAGTCAGGTGTTTGGCCGGGCGATTGTGATGCCGAACCTGGCCCCACCGATCACCACCGTTGCCGCAGCACGTAGCTATCGTGAACGCATTCTGGCAGCCCTCCCGCCGGAACATAACTTCACGCCATTGATGACCTGCTACTTGACGGATTCACTGGCTGCTGCGGAGCTGGTCAAGGGGTTTGAGCAAGGGGTGTTCACCGCCGCCAAACTCTATCCAGCCAATGCCACTACCAACTCCAGCCACGGCGTGAGCGATGTGACCGGAATTTATCCCCTGCTTGAGCAGATGCAGAAGATCGGTATGCCGCTGCTGATCCATGGAGAAGTCACCGATGCCAGCGTGGATATCTTCGATCGCGAGGCTCGCTTTATCGAACAGGTGATGGAGCCGGTGCGCCGCCAGTTCCCGGAATTGAAAATCGTATTCGAGCATATCACCACCCGGGAAGCCGCTCAGTACGTGCAGGAAGGCAATCGTTTCCTTGGTGCCACCATTACGCCACAGCACCTGATGTTTAACCGCAACCACATGCTGGTCGGTGGGATCCGTCCACACCTGTTCTGCCTGCCGATCCTCAAACGTAACATCCATCAGGAAGCGTTACGCAGCGCCGTTGCCAGCGGTTGTGACCGCTTCTTCCTAGGCACCGACTCGGCACCTCATGCCAAACACCGCAAAGAGACCAGCTGTGGCTGTGCAGGGGTATTTAACGCCCCTAACGCGATGCCCGCCTACGCCACCGTGTTTGAGCAATTAGACGCGCTTGAGCATCTGGAAGCCTTCAGCTCGCTGAATGGCCCACGCTTCTACGGCTTGCCGGTGAACCAGGACTTTATCACGCTGCAACGCCTACCGGTGGCCCAGCCAGAGGAGATAACTCTGGGTAATGAAGCCGTGGTGCCCTTCCTGGCGGGTGAGATCATTAACTGGTCAGTGACCGACTGCTAAATATTTTATTTCTGCTCTTGCCTCCGGCGTCATTTGACTGTATAAATATCCAGTATACAGTTCCGGGGGCAATTATGCGTGTTGAAGTCACTATAGATAAAACCAAACCACTGCCGCCGGGGGCTATCGAAGCCCTGACCGGTGAATTCAGTAAACGGGTCAATCGCCAGTTTCCTGACACTACCGTCCAGATCCGTTATGCCGGTGCCAATGGCCTTTCCGTAATGGGCGGTGCCAAAACAGATAAAGACCTGATCGAGGAGATACTCCAGGAAACCTGGGAAAGTGCCGACGATTGGTTCAGTGCAGAATAATTCTGCAATGTCGTTGTTGCCGGGGGTCGCTCTCCGGCTTTTTTGTTTCCGCCGTATTGCCCTTTCCCCTGGAACAAACAGCACTTGTGGTCTGTAATGATTAGACGACTTATGGTGCAACAAAGGTGTAAACAATGGTTCCGGATAAAGACAAACCCGAAGAAGCGATGACCTTTGGCGAGTTGCTGGCCCTGATCGCCGATCAAAAACGGCGGCTGAACGTGCTCGAGGTCGCTTTCTCTTATTTGTCTTTTGGCTTGAATGACAAAACCAATCAGTTGCTGATCCACAGCCTGAAACTGGAAGCACAAAATCAGAACCGCGATCCTGAGATGCAAAAGCATTTCGCTCATCTGGCAGCCGAATTGGAAAGCCATGCGCACGTGCAACTTCCTCCCGCATCCGAAGAGTAATATTTGAACGGGCGCAGCATTCAGCGCCCCTACCATTTGCCGATTAATTGCGCAAAAAATATTTATTTGCAATAAACCGCAGGAAAACACCCCACGTCAGATCCCGGATGCGTATACTGTAAAAGCTCACCATGAAGATGAGACGCATTGATCCTCGTTAGTAACTCCAGCTAGTCACTACTTGATAAGGGGTCTTTATGGACAGAAATGATGAAGTAATACAGACACATCCGCTTGTTGGCTGGGATATCAGTACCGTCGATGTTTATGATGCCATGATGATTCGCCTTCATTACCTGTCTTCACTAGACCAAACAGCCGAAGAAGCGCAAGTGGATCGGACTCTTTGGCTAACCACAGACGTTGCCCGCCAATTGATCAATATTTTAGAAGCTGGCATCGCCAAGATAGAATCTACGGATTATTTAGACCTTGATCGAAGAAAACATTAACCCATTCACCCTCAACCGCTAAGGCGTCGGCAATTAACCGGCGCCTTTTCTTTTGTATCGGCTCGCATCGGTTCATGGTGCATTACCGCCGCCAAACTTTTATCATAACGGCCATCAGCGACACATCAAAGAAAGGACATGGCACGTGGAATATGACTTGATCATCGTGGGTAGCGGCTCGGTTGGGGCTGCTGCAGGCTATTATGCGACAACCGCAGGCCTTAAGGTCTTAATGATCGACAGCGCTTTCCCCCCGCATCGTCAGGGCAGTCACCACGGCGATACCCGCATCATCCGCCATGCTTACGGTGAAGGCGAAAAATATGTGCCTTTTCTGCTGCGTGCCCAGGCACTGTGGAACGGATTGGAACAGAAAAGCGGCGACAAGCTGTTTCATCCCTGTGGCGTACTCACTCTGGGGCCACAAAACAGTGAGTTTGTCACCACGGCACAGCGCAGTGCCAAAAGCTTTAACCTCAATACACAGTTACTGAGCGCCGAACAGATCCAACAGCGCTGGCAAGAGTTCACTGCGCCAGCGGGTTATGTCGGCCTGTTCGAACCGGATGCAGGAATACTGCGTTCTGAGCTGATTGTCGCCAGCTATATCAGACTGGCCAGAGAAGCGGGCTGCGCCCAACTGTTTAATTGCCCGGTGACCGCGATAGAGCCAATCGAGCAAGGGGTTGAGGTCGTTACTTCAGAAGGGCGCTACCAAGGGCGTAAAGCCGTGGTCTGCGCAGGTACCTGGGTCAAAAATCTGTTACCACAGCTTCCTGTTTCACCGGTACGTAAGGTGTTTTCCTGGTATCAGGCCGATGGCCGTTACAGCGAAAACAACCGCTTTCCGGCGTTCACCGTTGAAGCGCAAGACGGCTGCCACTATTACGGTTTCCCATCGGAGAATGACGGCTTAAAGGTCGGTAAACATGAGGGTGGACAACCGATGGAGACAGCAGATCAGCGTAAGCCGTTCGGCTCCCTGGCCAGCGACGGTACCGAAGTATTCGGCTTTCTGCGCCACTTCTTGCCTGGGCTTGGCGTTTGTCTACACGGTGAGGCCTGTAGCTATGATATGAGCCCGGATGAAGACTTTATCATCGACACCCTGCCTGACTGTCAACAGTTGATGGTGATCACCGGCCTGAGTGGCCACGGCTTTAAGTTTGCCAGTGTACTGGGCGAGATAGCAGCGCTGTTTGCGCAAGATAAGCCTTCATCCCTGGATATCACCCCCTTCAGCCTGCGGCGTTTCTGACCGATCAATCCCCTGTTCGCACCGCTCTGGCCAGCGGCAGGGGAAAACCACAGCGATAGAAATACGACAACATACTGATATTACTGAAAAATAGGCTATGGACGGAAATATCTTCCTATAGCCACTGGATTTCCGAATTGATCCTACTGCCGGGTAAGGCCTATTTTACATAATTAGGCTCTAGCCCGTTTTGTATCTTCAACAAGGACGTCACCATGAAACTACTCGTTGTAGACGAATGCTGTTTCACTCGTATTGGGATCGCCAGCCACTTTACTGACAACGTGTTTGCGTCAGTAAAATGCTGCCCAGACATCGACACCGCGCTCCCTCTACTGGCCAGTTTCAAACCCAGCCATATTTTGGTGAATCTAACCAACTACTGCCGCTGTACAACAGATAATCAACTGCTTTCAGCGTTTATCACGGCGGCCTGGCGTGCAACGGTACATATTTACCTTGATGCTCCTTATCCCTATAGTGAAAGCCCGCTGCGCATCGCCAGCAATACTTTTTTATTCAACAAAGCCGTGTTACCCATTGCGCTAAAAACGCTAAGTAAAATCCCCAGTGAGCTAATGAAGGATCAAGAGGCTCATTCGCTTTTCAGCCCGCAAGAATTGACGGTAATGCGCTATTGGATGTCCGAAATGCCGAATTACCGCATCGCCAAGAAATTACAGATCAGCTCCCATACGGTGTACGTGCACAAGCGCCATATCACCGAGAAAATCAACGTGCGTAACCGGCTGGAATTTTATTCACTGTATAACATACTGCGCTATTTCTATCCGCCAGAACCCACCACCTTTAAACAGGTGGGTTCGGCTTCGTTAGCACTGCAGGCCGTCGTTTAAGCCTCATTTCGGCGTAATTTCGTTTATCTCGCGCCCATCACCGAGGAGCATTGCCACCTTGCGTCCTCCATCCATGGTTTCCAACGTGATGCGCGCGATAATGGTCAAGGGGACCGAAAGCAGCATCCCCACGGGCCCCATCAGCCAGCCCCAGAAGATCAGGGAAAGGAACACCACCAGCGTAGAAAGCCCCAGCCCACGGCCCATGATCCGCGGCTCCAGCATATTACCGATGATCAGGTTGATCAGAATATAGCCCGCAGCCACCACGGCCGCATCGGCAAAGCCGTTAAACAGCAAAGCCTGGATCAGCGGCGGAATAGCGGCAATGATCGAACCAATATTGGGCACATAGTTGAACATGAACGCCATCATGCCCCAGATAAAGGCAAAACGAACGCCAACCCAGCTCAGAAAGCCCCAGACGATCAGGCCAGTTGCCAGGCTGATGGCGGTCTTGATCACCAGATAGTGTGTAACCCCTTGCAAGGCCCGGCGGATAGTGGCCATCCCTTCGGTGGGATTATCCAGCGCCTGCTGCAGCTTAAAGGGCAATACCTTCACCTCAAACAGCATAAAGACTACCGTCATCAATAACAGGAAGATGCTGGTCATCGCCCCGGAAAGGTGCCCCAGCAGGCGGGTCACCAGGTTCATGGTGGCACCAGGATCGACGTATTTGACCACCGCTTCTGCCGAGAAGTTAATATCCAGATTGAAGCGCTGCGCCTGGTATTGCAGTTCACTCAGCTTCTCCAGCATCACGCCCCGATACTGCGGCAATGAGCGAGCAAACTCATTTAATGAAGCACCCAGCATACCGATCAAGGTCAGCAACAGCACGACGATGGCAATCACCAATAGCGTCACCCCCAGCGCTCTAGGCACACGAAAGCGTTCCAGTAGCAGCACCAGCGGGTTTAACACGATGGCCAAGAACACCGCCAGCAGGAATGGCACCACAATATCTGCCGCCGCCTTTATGCCAGCCAGGATCACCACCAGCATGGCCAGCATCATGATCAGACGTAACTTGCGGTCATTAAACTCGGGTATGCCCATGAAATTTCCTTGTGTGATACAGGCCCGCCAGAGCCGTCGATAAATACATGTTAGCAAATTATTCCTTGCTGTCGCAGGCATATTACCCTCAAGTTGCTGAAGGAATTAAATTAATCCTGGTAGATAAGGCGAACAAATAATCGGCGTTAGTCGTTTTTCAATTATTTGCCAAGGTTTCTGGTGGTATTTACGAAAAATGACAAAAGCTGACAATTAAGAATAAAGTCGATAGATTTCAATTGGCCAGAGTTTCTCCAGCATTGCCAGAAAAGCGCCCTCTCCAACGATTCCTTTGACCAACTCGCCACAACTCAAACAAATCTACTGATTAATATTTTTATGCAGTAACTTAGTTAAATTTATTATTGATTTATATTTCTTAAAGTTTAAGTATTGCTGTCGGTAAATGAGATTTGTAAGGAAAACTGATGCTCTGGAAAAATACCGCCGACCGCTTTGGTCACGTTTCTGTGCTGATCCACTGGCTGGTGGCACTGACCGTTTACGGCATGTTTGCCCTCGGATTATGGATGGTGACGCTGGGTTACTACGACGTTTGGTATCACCAGGCGCCGGAGATCCACAAAAGTATTGGCACGCTGCTGTTTATCGTAATGGTGGTACGAGTGGTTTGGCGCTTTATCTCGCCGCCGCCCAAGCCCCTGGCCAGTTATAGCCGTCTTACGCATATCAGTGCGGTACTCGCCCATATCGCGCTTTACACCGTGCTATTCGCCATCCTGATCAGTGGCTACCTGATCTCGACCGCCGACGGTCAGGCAATCAGCGTATTTGGCTGGTTTGACGTACCGGCCAGCGTGACCGGTTTGCCACAGCAGGCCGATACCGCCGGGACTATCCATCTTTATCTGGCTTGGGCCGTCGTCGTGCTTTCGGTACTGCACGCCCTTGCTGCGCTTAAACATCACTTTATTGATGGTGATGTTACTTTGAAACGGATGCTGGGTCGCAGCACCGATTAACCCTTTGGATTTATGGAGATATTGCTATGTTGAAGAAAACCGTATTAGGCCTGGCCGCGGGCGCTCTGCTGTTAAACGCCGGTTCCGCCCTGGCTGCCAATTATAAAATCGACAAACAAGGCCAGCACGCCTTTATCGAATTCCGCATCCAGCACCTGGGTTACAGCTGGATTTATGGTTCTTTCAAAGATTTTGACGGTGGCTTTACCTTCGATGAAAAAGACCCGGCTAACGATAAAGTCAACGTAACCATCAACACCGCCAGCGTAGACACCAACCACGCCGAGCGTGACAAACACCTGCGCAGCGCCGAATTCTTGAACGTTGAAAAGAACAAGCAGGCCACCTTTACCTCTACCGAGGTGAAAAAAGACGGTGAAGGTTATGCCGTAGTCGGCAACCTGACGTTGAATGGCGTGACCAAGCCAGTCACGCTGGCAGCCAAACTGGTCGGCGAAGGTAAGGATCCTTGGGGCGGTTACCGCGCCGGTTTCGAAGCCAACGGTAAAATCAAGCTGAAAGACTTTGGCATCACCACCGACCTAGGCCCAGCCTCTCAGGAAGTTGAGCTGATCATCTCGGTCGAAGGCGTTCGCGAGAAGTAATACATTCTTTATACAACAAGGGCGCTGAATTTCAGCGCCCTATTTCTATCCTATGAGCAACACCCTACTCTTTCGGTTCTGGGATATGCATGGTGGTTTGCAACAGCCCTTTGGACTTATTGAAGATTTTTACGCCATTCTCGCGGCCAGCCCGGCGGGCTCGCTGTTCTTCACGCGGTAGTTTCAGTTCTTCACGGCAGGTCTCGCTGCAACAGCCAGCAAACTTCTCGGCACAGCTTGGGCACTGGATAAACAGCAGATGGCAGCCGTCGTTCAGGCAGTTGGTGTGAGTATCACATGGCGCACCGCACTGATGGCAGTTGGCAATCACGTCCTCTGAGATACGTTCCCCCATGCGCTCGTCAAACACAAAGTTCTTGCCGATGAACTTCAATGGCAACCCTTGCGCCTTCGCCTGGCGGGCATATTCGATAATACCGCCTTCCACGTGATAGACGTTTTTGAAGCCATTATGCAGCATATAGGCGCTGGCTTTCTCACAACGGATCCCACCGGTACAGTACATGACAATATTCTTGTCTTTCTGCTCCTGTAGCATTTCCACTGCCATCGGTAGCTGATCGCGGAACGTGTCGGAAGGCACTTCGATCGCCTTCTCAAAGTGCCCAACCTCGTACTCATAATGGTTGCGCATATCAACAAACACCGTATTCGGATCGTCGATCATCTGGTTAACACGATCGGCCTGCAGGTACTCACCCACATTGGCAGGATTGAAGGTTTCATCTTCAATACCGTCGGCCACAATACGTTCACGCACTTTCAGGCGCAGTACCCAGAAGGATTTGCCGTCGTCTTCCAGCGCAATATTCAGGCGCACTTGATCCAGCGCCGGGTGCGAAGCAAACAGCACGGTTTTGAACGCGTCAAAATGACTCTGTGGCACGCTGATCTGCGCATTGATGCCCTCTTTGGCCACGTAGATACGGCCAAACACCTTCAGTTTATCGAACTGAATATACAGGCTATCGCGAAATGCCTTTGGGTCGTCAATGGTGAAATATTTATAAAAAGAAACTGTGGTGCGTGGCTCGGTTTCGGCCAGCATACGCGCCTTCAGTTCCTCATTAGAAATTCGGTTATGTAACACTGGCATGGTGTACTTTCCTGTCTTTCGGGAGGTGACTGATTGAGTGCCCACGGGCCGTTAGCCCGCGCGCGGCGCACATCATACCCGAAAATAGGCTGCAACACAGCATTAACCCGGCGGCAATCATTTCCGCACAAAGCTTGACGTTATTGGCAAATACCGATAAGCCTAGTGCAAGTTGTAGCAACGAATTTTGACGGACCATGAGGAAATTATGAGCCAGCTGTTTACTCCGATCACCCTGGGGCTACTGCGGTTGCCTAACCGCATCATTATCGCCCCCATGTGCCAGTACTCTGCCGACAACGGCAAAGCCACCGAATGGCATACGATGCACCTCGGCCATCTGTCCCTTTCCGGGGCAGGTTTGCTGATTGTGGAAGCCACTGCGGTTTCACCGGAAGGACGTATTTCTCCGGGAGATCTGGGCCTGTGGGACGACGATACCGAACAGGCACTTGCCGACGTGGTTCAGGCGGTAAAAAAACACGCCACCATGCCTTTGGGGATCCAACTGGGGCATGCTGGCCGCAAAGCTTCTTGCGCCCTTCCCTGGCATGGCGGTGCCCAACTGACCAGGAGTGAGGGTGGTTGGCAAACGCTCTCTGCCTCTACCCAGCCCTTTAACCCTCTGGATGAGACTCCACAGGCTATGAGCCTGGAGCAAATTGAGCAGCTGAAGGCACAGTTTGTTGCAGCGGCACGGCGTGCCGACCGTCTCGGCTTCGAGCTGATCGAACTGCACGGGGCACATGGTTACCTGTTGCACCAGTTCCTTTCGCCACTGGCCAATCATCGCACCGATCAATATGGTGGGTGCCTGCAAAATCGTATGCGATTGTTGCTGGAGATTTTTAGCGAGGTGCGGGCGGTATTCCCGGCCAACAAAGCGCTTGGCGTGAGGATCTCCGCCAGTGACTGGGTTGAAGGAGGCTGGGACGAACAACAATCTGTTGAACTGGCCAGCGCTTTAAAGGAGTTGGGCTGCGATTATATTCATATTTCCAGCGGCGGCCTGTCACCACAGCAAAAAATCCCGGTGGGGCCGAACTATCAGGTGCCGTTTGCCGAAACCATCAAACATAAAGTGGGGATGCCAACCATCGCCGTGGGGTTGATCACCGAACCAGAGCAAGCGGAAGCGATCGTCGCCACCGGTCAGGCCGATATGGTCGCGCTAGCGCGCGGTATTCTCTATAACCCTCGTTGGCCATGGCACGCGGCCGCAAAACTGGGGGCCCAAGTGCAGGCTCCGCCACAGTATTGGCGCTCAGAACCGCATCGGGTAAAAGGTTTGTTCAAAGACCATTAAAACGACCTCAAGCGGGTGTTTAGCGCCCGCTTGACCATTCCGTAGCCCCAGAGATAATCGCCCCAGACAGCAGTCCGGTTCCCGCTACGGCCAGCAAAGGGTTGTACTGCAAATATGCCCCTAGGCAACCAAGCAGCCCCCCCATCACCAGCAGTCCAACACTTAACCATGATGCCAACATAGTTACCTCCTGAATCAATGAACGCATAAAACGCCGTCTGATTTATAGGTCGATCCTCACTGGATTTGGCGAAAAAACCAGCGCCCACGCCTGATTTTGGCCAAAAAAGGGTGTTTTAATGCGGTGAGTTTTCCTGTTACAAAAGAAAAATGCCACAATACGCTATTATAAGCGGCAGAAAACCATCGCATAGACTGAGTCGTTCTAGCAACCCGTTGTCACCAAAAGTGCTGCTGGCGACCACCAACTCGACGTATCTATGCATTTTATCTGTTATTACTGTTAAATGACTGCTTCTAAGCTGAGAACCCATGACGCAAGTTCCTTCTTTCAATCGATCTTTACTGCATCCGCGCTACTGGCTTACCTGGTTTGGCATTGCCTTACTCTACCTGCTGGTCCTGTTGCCATACCCAATGATTTATCGTTTGGGGACCGGGTTGGGTCGCTTTTCAATGCGTTTCCTCAAACGCCGGCGAGCGATAACCGAGCGTAACCTGGAACTGTGCTTTCCGGATATGCCAAGAGCCGAACGTGATGCGTTGATAGTCAAGAACTTCGAATCCGTGGGGATGGGGCTGTTTGAAACCGGCATGGCCTGGTTCTGGCCCAACTGGCGCATTGAGCGCTGGTTCAGCGTCAGCGGTCTGGAGCACATTCAAAAGGCACGGGACAATCATCAAGGAGTGCTACTGATCGGCCTGCACTTCCTGACTCTGGAGTTGGGTGCGCGCATCTTCGGTATCCACAATCCAGGGATAGGCGTCTACCGTCCACACGACAACAAGCTGATGGATTGGCTACAGACCTGGGGCCGTATGCGTTCAAACAAATCCATGCTGGATCGTAAAGACGTCAAAGGGATGATCCGCGCCCTGAAACAAGGAGAGATCATCTGGTACGCACCGGATCATGACTACGGCCCGCGCAGCAGCGTGTTTGCTCCGCTGTTTGCAGTGGAAAAAGCAGCGACCACCACAGGCAGCTATGTGTTGGTGCGCATGGGGAAACCGGCGATCATTCCCTTTACGCCTCGCCGCCTGCCAGAAGGGAAAGGGTACGAACTCATCATGCAGCCAGCGGTGGAGAACTTCCCGCTGGATAACGAAGTCGAGGCTGCGGCCTTTATGAACAAAGTGGTAGAAAAAGAGATCCTGATGGCACCGGATCAATATATGTGGCTGCACCGCCGCTTCAAGACCCGCCCAGAAGGTGAGCCCTCTCTCTATTAATCACCACGGGCCAGGATGGCCCACATGATATTGTCACTTTTCCAGCAACAGGAGCTTCTATGTATATCGTCAGCCTGACCTACCACCGCCCGATTGAAGAAGTAGAAAGCCATCTTGAAGGGCATATCGCCTGGTTGAAGCGCTATTTTCAAGCTGGCAGCTTTATTGCCTCTGGCCGAAAGAATCCGCGTACCGGCGGCGTGATCCTGGTAAAAGATATGGAACGTTCCACGCTGGATGCCATCCTGGCGGAAGATCCCTTCATCGCCGTGGCCAATTATGAGGTGACAAACGTCGCCCTCACTACCACCAGCGCCGGATTCGAAGCCTTGGTCGGCGCCTGAGCCCCCGTTCCCGCGTTATTCTGCGCGGGAATAATTGTCATTCCCCGTTTTAAAACTTTATTTCATTTTTACTCAAAATCACACAGTTGCTCAATTGATAACCTGCGTTATTAAGTGCATACTTACCAGGCTAACTTTTTTTTGCCTTGCGCGATCGCCAGGCTCCCCTATCCCGCACGGAAACCTATGGCCCCGGCAGCAGAACCTATCAATTGGCAACGTAACCTGTTCATCACCTGGCTAGGCTGCTTTCTGACCGGTGCGGCCTTTAGCCTGATCATGCCGTTCCTGCCGCTGTACGTTGAAGCTCTTGGCGTTACCGGCCATCAGTCGCTGAATATGTGGTCCGGATTGGTGTTCAGTATCACCTTCCTGTTCTCCGCCATTGCCTCACCGTTCTGGGGCAGCCTGGCCGATCGCCGTGGGCGTAAGCTGATGTTGCTGCGTTCTGCGCTAGGAATGGGCATTGTGATGGTGCTGATGGGCATGGCGCAAAACATCTGGCAGTTTCTGGCACTGCGCGCGGTGCTAGGGCTGCTCGGCGGCTTTATTCCCAACGCCAATGCGCTGATTGCTACCCAGGTGCCGCGCCATCGCAGCGGCTGGGCACTGGGCACCCTATCGACCGGCGGCGTCAGTGGTGCCCTGATTGGCCCATTGATTGGCGGTTTGCTGGCTGACCAATATGGCCTGCGCCCCGTGTTCTTCATCACCGCTACGGTGCTGTTTATCTGTTTCCTGCTGACGCTGTTCTGCGTGCGGGAACAGTTCACTCCGGTGCAGAAAAAAGACATGTTGCATGCGCGCCAGGTCTTCGCCTCGCTCAAAAGCCCCAAGCTGATCCTCAGCCTGTTTGTCACCACCATGATCATCCAGATCGCCACTGGCTCGATTGCCCCAATCCTCACGCTTTACGTGCGTGAACTGGCGGGCAACATCAGCAACCTGGCGTTTGTCAGTGGTTTGATCGCCTCGGTACCCGGCGTTGCTGCCTTGATGAGTGCGCCACGGCTGGGCAAGTTGGGCGACAGGATCGGCCCGGAGCGGATTCTGGTGTTTATGCTGGTGATTTCCGTGCTGTTGCTGATCCCTATGGCCTTTGTCCAGACCCCCTGGCAACTCGGCGTATTGCGTTTCCTGCTCGGCGCTGCCGATGGCGCACTGCTGCCTGCGGTACAAACCTTACTGATCTACAACTGTACCAATCAGGTTGCCGGGCGAATATTCAGCTATAACCAATCTTTCCGGGATATCGGCAACGTTAGCGGCCCACTGCTCGGCGCAGCCGTCTCTGCCAGCTACGGATTCCGCGCGGTATTCTGCATGACGGCGCTGGTGGTGCTATTTAACGCGTTCTATTCCTGGTGGTGTCTGCAACGGCGGCCAGCGAGAATGCGTGAAGACACGTTACAAGAAGAGTAATAGCGCTATTTATCGCCAGTTGTTGTGATAAATATTACCCAAGCCCCATTTCCCTTACTTTTATTGTTGTTACCCTCCCGCTGTAACCCGGCCCCAACCTCTAAGAATAATATTATTAACACCTTGTTTTTAGACAAAAAAATTACAAACAGAGCAATAAACCACCTGTCAATGGAAATAACGCCACAGCCAACATAAAAACCAATAAAGTAGATGTTTGTCGACTTTTCGTCTAAAAAATGGGATACAGGTACTAGACAAAACCACCATTCAGTTATCAAATGGTTAAATAATATCACGCCAGAAGTAACATTCTGACCAAGTGAATAAAATAGCCTGCAGGGTTTTCAAGCTTAATAGGCACTGCGGCTGAGGTTTTGTCAGGTAATCCGCCTCAGCGGGATTTCCTCACTTACAGACACAGACATACCACAGTATCTGCTGCCAGCGCGCAGCACATTATATTGGGAAGACTTTATGCAATCCTCTGTTAATCAGAAAGAAAGCCGGACGTTCCTCGGCCATCCATATCCCCTCGGCTCCCTGTTCTTCACTGAAATGTGGGAGCGTTTCTCGTTTTATGGCATTCGTCCGTTACTGATCCTGTTTATGGCCGCTACGGTTTATGACGGCGGGATGGGGTTGGCGCGCGAAAACGCCTCGGCGATCGTCGGTATCTTTGCTGGCAGTATGTACCTGGCGGCACTGCCGGGTGGCTGGTTAGCCGATAACTGGCTCGGCCAGCAAAAAGCCGTTTGGTATGGTTCAATCCTGATCGCTCTGGGCCACCTGTCAATTGCCCTGTCCGCTATTATGGGCAACGACCTGTTCTTCGTCGGCCTGATGTTTATCGTGCTCGGTTCCGGCCTGTTCAAAACCTGTATTTCGGTGATGGTTGGAACCCTGTACAAGAAAGGCGATGCGCGCCGTGACGGTGGCTTCTCGCTGTTCTACATGGGCATCAACATGGGCTCCTTTATTGCCCCGCTGATTTCCGGCTGGCTGATCCGTTCACACGGTTGGCACTGGGGCTTCGGCATCGGTGGTATCGGGATGTTGGTAGCTTTAGTGATCTTCCGGGTGTTTGCCGTACCGGCCATGAAGCGCTATGACAGCGAAGTAGGCCTGGACTCAACCTGGAATAGCCCGATTGCCAAGAAAAATGGCGTGGGTGGCTGGCTGATTGCGCTAGCCGTGGGCGTTGCCGCAATCGTGATTATGATCTCCCAAGGCATCATCGTGATTAACCCGGTCGCCGTTGCCAGTATGCTGGTTTACGTCATCGCCGCCTCGGTCACGCTGTACTTTATCTATCTGTTCTTCTTTGCTGGCCTGAGCCGCAAAGAGCGTGCGCGTCTGCTGGTCTGTTTTATCCTGCTGATTTCTGCCGCCTTCTTCTGGTCGGCCTTCGAACAGAAACCGACCTCGTTCAACCTGTTCGCTAACGATTACACCAACCGCATGATCGGCGACTTCGAGATCCCGGCGGTATGGTTCCAATCGATTAACGCATTGTTCATTATCCTGTTGGCGCCAATCTTCAGTTGGGCCTGGCCGGCTCTGGCTCGTAACAAAATCCGCCTGAGCAGCATCACCAAATTCGTGATCGGTATTCTGTTTGCCGCCGCAGGTTTTGGCCTGATGATGCTGGCCGCGCAACAGGTGTTGGGCAATGGCGGCGCTGGCGTGTCACCGATGTGGCTGGTGGGCAGCATCCTGATGCTGACGCTGGGTGAGCTTTGCCTGAGCCCGATTGGCCTGGCAACCATGACGCTGCTGGCACCGGACAGAATGCGTGGCCAGATGATGGGCCTGTGGTTCTGTGCCAGCGCGCTGGGCAACCTGGCTGCCGGCTTGATCGGTGGCCACGTGAAAGCGGATCAGTTGGACATGCTGCCAACCCTGTTCGCCCGCTGCTCTATTGCGCTGGTGATCTGTGCCGCCGTGCTTATCCTGCTGATCGTCCCGATCCGTCGCATGCTGGAAAATACCCAGGGTAAAAGCGGTGATAAACCGGTCACGCACGCCTGATAGATACTGAGTATTCAGCCTTAAGCCAGCGTTCTTCGCTGGCTTTTTTTATGTCTGCCAGGCACGTGCTTGCAACACCACGCGATAGCCATCCAAATCTTCAAACGTTTGCCCATGCACATCCCAATAAGGGTTGTATGCCTGCACGCGCTTAAAGCCACTGGCTATCAGCCGATCGCACCCTCTCTGCCAACTTGCAACCTCCGGCACATAAAATACCAACAGGTTGTCTTGCGTAGGTGCGCGCCCCACCAGTACACCGCGGTGATGAGTGAACTCCAGATGATAGGCATGGTGCGGATGACCAAGCATAATGCCATCGAACCCCTGGTGATCTTCAAACTCACCCAGTTGTTCAAACCCCAGGCCCTGGCAATACATGTTGGCAATCGCGGCCAAATGGTCGGTGGGCCGGGCAATGCGTAATACCGCGTTGGCAAGTTCCATATTTCCTCCCGTTGGCAAACAGTTAGCCTAAGCTGTTTCATGGCAAAACGGCGTACAGGAAATGCGCTTTGCGGTAGCGGCAAGACATGGCATGCTGCAACAAACACGTCATCAGGCTCCAGAGGAGAAACAATGCTGTTTAACGTCGATTTTCTCCCAGAAAATCAGTCTATCGTGCCATTTTCAAAGGACTATCAGGATGGTGATAGCGAACCTGATCACTGCCACAACTGCGCCCAACTGATCCATGGCCTTAGCGGCGTAGTACAGGTGAATACGCGTGTAGGCAGTTGGGTTGTTCCCCCAGGCCGTGGCGTCTGGTTACCGGCCAAAGTGGAACATAACCTGCGTTTTAGCGGTAACGTAGCAGCACGCACGCTGTTCGTCGATCCCCTGGCCCGTGCCGATTTGCCTGCTCAGTGCCAGGTCGTGCAGATTTCTCCCTTGTTACGTGAACTGATTATCAGCGCGATGGATATTCAGCCAGGCTATCGGCCCGGCGGACGCGAAGAGCGCATTATGGAACTGATCCTCGATGAGTTACGTATGCTGCCGATCCTGCCTCTACACCTGCCCGAGCCACGCGATGGCGTCTTGTTGGCCCTGTGCCAGCACATTCAGCAATCTTTGGCACAGCCTTGGGAGTTGGAACTGGCGGCGCAGCACATCAACGTCAGTGGCCGTACGCTGTCCCGTCGCTTCCAACGTGAGACTGGCCTACGCTTTAGCGACTGGGTGCGTCGTGCCCGCCTGCTGGCAGCACTCAACGCCCTGGCTGCCGGAAGGTCGGTGCTGGAGGTGGCTTTGGATCTGGGTTATGACAGCCCCAGCGCGTTTAGCGCCATGTTCCGCCGCCTGCTTGGCGTTTCCCCCAGCACCTATTTTGCCCAGGCTCAGCCTGCGATCACGGCAAACAGCGGCCAGCCACGTTGAACAGAGCCTGGAGCGAGGCGCTGGCCGAGTCGGCGTCAATCCCAACTCCGTAAATTGCCTCCCCTTTTGCTGGCGTACAACGGATATAGGTTACTGCCCGGCTATGGCTCTGATGGCCCAGGGTATGTTCATGGTAGTCGTCGATAGCCAGCACCAGGCCAAAGCGTTGGCAGAGCGCATCTACCGCGCTGGACAACAGCCCGTTCCCGCTACCTTGCAGCTGCATTGGTTCTCCTGCCAGAGCTACCTGCGCCGTAAAGCTGTAAGCCGCCCCACCCTGGCTTTGCGTTTGATAGCTAAGCAGTTGCAAACGCGGCTGTTCCACCAATCCATAGCTGTTGCGGAACAGCCGCCAGATCTCCGCCACCGTCATTTCCTTGCCGCTTTCATCCGTGGCCTGTTGCACCACTTTGCTGAAGTCAATCTGCAAGCCACGCGGCAAGCGCAATCCATGATTCTGCTCCAGCAGCCAGGCCGCTCCGCTCTTGCCAGACTGGCTGTTAACGCGGATCACCGCCTCATAGCTGCATCCCACGTCTGCCGGGTCGAGCGGCAGATAAGGCACCTGCCATAACCCATCTTCACGCTGCTGCTGGGCGGCGAAACCTTTCTTGATGGCGTCCTGATGCGAGCCCGAGAACGCGGTAAACACCAACTCCCCGGCATAAGGATGGCGCGGATGCACCGGTAACTGGTTGCACTGTTCCACCACTTCAACCACTTCTTTCAACCGGCTGAAGTCCAGCTCTGGCGCGATGCCCTGGGTGTACAAATTGAGCGCTAACGTCACCAAATCGACATTGCCCGTGCGTTCGCCGTTGCCAAACAGGCAGCCTTCCACTCGGTCAGCCCCCGCCAGCATGGCCAACTCGGCGCAAGCGACACCGGTACCACGATCGTTATGCGGATGCACGCTGATGGTCACCTGTTTCCGCTGGCTGAAGTGGCGACAGAACCATTCGATCTGGTCAGCATAAATGTTCGGGGTACTCATCTCCACGGTGGCCGGCAGGTTGATAATCATGGGCCGCTGGCGTTCAGGTTGCCACACGTCTGCCACCGCCTCACAGATTTGCAGGGCAAACTCCAGCTCGGTAAAGCAGAAGGTCTCTGGCGAATACTCAAAGCACCAATCAGTTTCCGGATGCCGATCGCACCATTGGCGAATACGGCGTGCGCCATTCACCGCCAGCGCCACGGTAGCGGCCTTGTCCTGCTTGAAAACGATATCGCGAAACATCGGGGCGGTGGCGTTATACAGATGCACTATGGCACGTGGAGCCCCTTGTAACGACTCCATCGTGCGGTCGATCAGATCGTCGCGCGACTGCGTCAGCACCTGGATTGAGACATCATCCGGGATCAGCTGTTGCTCTATCAAGTGCCGCACGAAATCAAAGTCGGTTTGCGATGCGGAAGGAAATGCCACCTCGATTTCCTTGAACCCGCAGGCCAGTAACAGTTGATAGAACTGTAGCTTGCGAGCGTTATCCATCGGTTCGGCCAACGCCTGATTGCCGTCACGCAGATCGCTGGAACACCAGCGCGGTGCCTGCTGCTGGGTGCGCCCCGGCCACTGACGATCGGGTAAATCGATGGCCGGGAATGGCCGGTACTTGCTTGCTGGGTTGGCTAACATCCTGATTCTCCTACAGACCAAAGGGTGTAGCCATTATTTCCTGCCCGTAGCCCGGCGTCTCCCGGCTGATGGACAACTATCGTCGCAAAACGGACAACAAAAAATTTGCATCCTGCGGCGATGCGACAACAATTAATGCTGGTGTCCCCCCAAGATGATTGAAAAAGGAGATGAGCATGAGCCTGTATGCCACGCTGGAAGAAGCGATCGAAGCCGCTCGCGAAGAGTTTATCGAAACGGCGGAAGGCGGCGATGATGAGCCGCCGGTACCTCAACAGTTTAACCTGCAAAAATACATCATGTTGGATGGCGACACGATGTGGCAGGCCGAGTTTTTCGAAGAAGAAGGCGAGTCTGTCGAATGCATGACGATGCGCAGCGGCGCTGCCGCCCAGGCCATTTTTGACGGTGACTACGACGAGATTGAGATCCGCGCCGAGTGGATCAACGAAAATACGCTGCATGAGTGGGAGGAAGGGGATTTTCAGCTCGATCCGCCGCTGGATACCGAAGAAGGCCAGAGCGCTGCCGACGAATGGGATGAACGTTGAGCCCGTTGGGTGGGCGCCTGGTTGCCCACCCTCGCCTTGACGACCCTGGCTACACATTGCATGCTGCTACATTCTCCCCTTAACACAGGCAGGTATCATGCTCATCAGGCAAGCGGTTCCCGGTGATTATCCCGCAATTCTGGCTCTACAGGCGCAAAACACCCCAGAGAACCTCAACGCCCAGCAGCGGCAACAGGGTTTTATCGTCTCGCAGATGAACGAAAAACAGCTGGCAAGCATCAATAACGGCCTGGGTATTCTTATCGCCATTGAGGATGAGCAGTTGGCTGGGTTTGTCTGCCTGATGCCAACCAACGCCCAACCCCGACCGCCGGTCGTGGATGCCATGCTGCACACGTTGGCCACGCAACGCTTTCAAGACCAGGCGTTGGATCAACAGCGGGTATTTCTATACGGCCCGGTATGCCTGAGTGCCGAATGGCGGGGAAAAGGCGTGCTACGCCAGTTGTTTGCCGCGGTGAAAGCGCAAACTCAGCAGGATTTTGACGTTGGCGCGCTGTTTGTTAGTAAGGACAACCCGCATTCGCTGGCCGCCCATGTCGCTGGGCTGGGGATGACGGCGTTGACCTCTTTCCACTGTAACAGCCAAAGCTATCAGTTGGTGGTCTTCGCAACCAGAGGCTAAAACCTATTCGTAAGGCCCGTGCTGCGCATCAAACGGCAGCATAAAGGTATCCACCACCAGCGAGAGCGGTACATCAATCACCATAACACTGCGCCAGGGAGTATCACGCAAATCCCACTGCACCCCTGGATAATATTGGTGCCCATGGCCTGCGCCAGGTACCGTGCGGCTGATAATGCTACCGCAGCCAGATAATGCCGTCGTCATAGCGGCCAACAGTGCCAGACGGACTAGTGAAGCCATTTTCAACAACCAAGCCTTTTTTGAGATTGCAACGAAAAAGGGGAACACGCAGCGCGCATTCCCCCTGTAATTAACGCTAACCGTCAGCGTTGGCCGACGGGGTGAGCCAGTTCATTATGCGGTAACTGCCGATAATGCTCGCGCCAGGCTTCGCCCTGCGGCAGCAGCCAAATACGCTGATGCAGGCGTGACAACGCCACAGGATCGCTTAACAGCTCAAGGCGTTTGGCTTTTGCCAACTTCTCTGGCCCGACTTCCAGCGCCTCGTTCACCCGCTCTTCCCGCGCCCGATCGATAATGGTACGCAGATGGTGACGAGCCGTTGCCAGCGCGGCAGCCAAGGCGTTGTAGGACGGGTCCACCGCCGCATGCATAAAGCCGTTGCGCAAGGCACGCTGGCGATTAAGTTGCAGATAGGTGTCTGTGGCAACCAGTTCACGCGGCGGATCGTACTCTTCCGGGATCAGGAACAGCTTGGCTCGCTTGCTCTTGAGGCCGAGCGTAGCGCGGCTCGACAGCGCCGAAACAAACGGTGACAGGATCAGCGAGAAGACGATCGGTGACAGCCACCACAGGAAGTTCAGATCCAGCAATGCCATACCGCCGCCCCAAACCAGACCCAGCAGCATTTGCGAACCGTGACGCTTGAAGGCTTCGCCCCAAGGGGTGTCATCATCATCACGCTGCGGCGAGTTCCACACCACTTCCCAGCCCAGGAACGCGCTGACCACAAACACGGTATGGAACAGCATGCGCACCGGCGCCAACAGCACTGAGAACATCACTTCCATCAGCATGGAAATCAGCAACCGGATCGGCCCGCCATACTGCTTCGAGCCTTTCGCCCAGACCAGCACGATGCTCAGCAACTTCGGTAAAAACAGCAGTACCATGGTGGTGGAGAACAGCGCAATAGCCAGTTCTGGCTTCCACTGTGGCCACACCGGGAACAACTGCCGGGGTTGCAGGAAGTATTGCGGTTCCACCAGCGTATGCACTATCTGCAACGCGGTGGACAGCGCCAGGAACATAAACCACAACGGTGCCGACAGGTAGGACATTACCCCGGTCAGGAACACCGCACGGTGTACCGGGTGCATACCTTTTACCAGGAACAGGCGGAAGTTCATCAGGTTACCATGACACCAGCGGCGGTCACGTTTCAGCTCGTCCAACAGGTTAGGCGGTAACTCTTCATAACTGCCCGGCAGATCGTAGGCAATCCACACGCCCCAGCCAGCACGACGCATCAATGCGGCTTCCACAAAGTCATGGGAGAGGATGGAACCGGCAAACGAGCCCTCACCCGGCAACGGCGCTAAAGCACAGTGCTCGATAAAGGGTTTCACCCGGATGATGGCGTTATGACCCCAGTAATGGGATTCGCCCAACTGCCAGAAGTGCAGACCAGCGGTGAACAGCGGGCCATAAAGGCGCGTGGCGAACTGCTGCACACGGGCATACAACGTATCCATACCCGAGGCTTTTGGCGCAGACTGGATGATACCGGCGTTCGGGTTAGCTTCCATCAAGCGCACCAGGCCGGTGAGGCACTCGCCGCTCATCACGCTGTCCGCATCCAGGATCACCATGTAGCTGTACTCACCGCCCCAACGACGGCAGAAGTCGTCGATGTTGCCGCTTTTACGTTTCACACGACGGCGGCGACGGCGGTAGAAGATACGTCCATGCCCCTCAACATCGCGGCACAGCTCCATCCAGGCCTTCTGTTCAGCGACGCAGATATCGGGATCGTAACTGTCGCTAAGCACATAGATATCGAAATGCTCAAGCTGACCGGTCGCCTTCACCGACTCGTAGGTTGCCCGCAACCCGGCAAATACCCGTTCAACGTCTTCGTTACAGATCGGCATGATCAACGCGGTACGGTGCGCTGGATCGATCGGCTCATCGCCTTTGATAGTCGAAGAGATGCTGTATTTATCTTTGCCAATCAGCAGTTGCAGGAACCCCATCAGCGCCGTCCAGAAACCGGCTGAGACCCAGCAGAACAGAATGGCAAACAGGATCAGAATACCGGTCTGCAAAAGATAAGGTAATATTTGCAGCATCGACTGCATCAGATCCTGATCCAACATGGCGATAGGATCGATCAGCGCCCAGCCCTGATAAGGCAGGATGGTTTTCATGTACCAGGTGGCGATGCCGGTTTGCACCAGCATCAGGATTAACAGCACGTAACGGCGCATTGAACCGACAATACGCCAGCGGTTTTCCGCCTCGGCTTCTTCTTTGCTGGCATGACGATTATGCGTCTTACGGCCCAGCAGAGTATCCCAAAAACGCCCCACCGGGTTGGTGCGCCAGGCTTCGGGGAACATGGTAGTACGTTTTACCGGCGGCGTGGCTTTCAGGATGGTGCGCCCTTCCGGGTCACAATCAAAATCGTCGTCATCGACGGCATCCGGCCAAGCCTGGCTTATACGCGCCTTGACCGAGGCCAGGGCGATGTCATCTGCAGACAGAGACGCAACATTGGCATCAGAGGTTCCCATCTGACGATGCAAAGCCTCCAGTGCCGGGGTATCGCCTGCCATTACTTGTTGTTTGAGCACCCCTGACCGCTCATCGGTCAGGGGCATTGCCGCAAGATATTCCTGGGCAGTTTCAGTAGACTTATTCATTGGCAGGTAGCTGATAGCTCCAGGTTTCCGTCAAGGTCTTGTCACCGTTGACCAGCGCAGCACGCATTTCTACCGGTTGTTTGTCGTCTTTCACTTTCAAACGCACCGTCAAACGCCAACCTTTGGTGACCGGATTGTAGCGAACGCTGTTTTCCACCATTTCGCCGTTGTCACCAATGCTGATCTGAGAAGCTACCGGCGTATTGGCATCCAGCGCTTTCAATGCCGGGCCGACGAAGTCAACCAGGAACGCCACGCTGCCGTCCGGCTCGCGGATCAGGTTTGACTGCTTCACATCACCGGTTGAACGCATGGTTTTACCCACGTAGCCGATATCCTGTGAATGCAGTTTCTCTTCGTCGCGGGTGAAGTACAGGCGGTAGTTCAATGCCAACGGCGTTTTTGCATCAGGCAATACGTCCGGCGTCCAGAACGCCACGATGTTATCGTTGGTTTCATCTGCGGTTGGGATCTCTACCAGCTCAACCTTGCCCTTGCCCCAATCGCCGCGCGGTTCAACCCAGGCGCTTGGACGCAGATCGTAACGATCGTCCAGATCCTGATAATCGCGGAAATCGCGGCCACGCTGTAACAGACCAAAACCTTTCGGGTTTTCGATGCTGTAAGTGCTGACCGACAGGTGCTTAGGATTGTTCAGAGGACGCCAGATCCACTCGCCGTTACCGGCATGGATCGACAGACCGTTGGAGTCATGCAGAGCCGGACGGTAGTTCAGCGTTGGCGAAGGCTGGCTCGGCCCGAACAGGAACATGCTGGTTAACGGTGCCATACCCAACTTGCCCACCTTGTCGCGCAGGAACACTTTGGATTGGACATCTACCGTGGTATCGCGGCCGGGGTAAACCACAAAACGGTAAGCGCCGGTAGCACGTGGAGAATCCAGCAAGGCATAAATCACCAGATGCTTGTCGCCCTGCTTGGGACGTTCGATCCAGAACTCGCGAAAACGCGGGAACTCTTCGCCAGATGGCAAGGCGGTATCGATAGCCAGCCCACGAGCAGAAAGCCCATAAACCTGCCCTTTACCCACTACGCGGAAATAGCTCGCGCCCAGCATGCTCATGATTTCGTCGTTCTTATCCGCACTGTTGACCGGATAGAGCACTTTAAACCCGGCGAAACCGAGTTTCTTCACCGAGTCGGGATCGTGCTTGACGGAACCAAAGTCGAAAAAGTCCGGGCTGTATTTGATCTCTTTGACGGCGGTGGCCGTGACCTCGTTGATGATAACCGGCGTGTCGAAGTACATCCCTTGATGGTAGAACTCAAGCTTGAAAGGGGTTTTCAGCTTACTCCACACGGCTTTGTCGTGATTGAACTGGATCTGTTGATAGTCCGCGAACTTCAGTTCACGGAACTGGGAAGGAAGGTTGCTCTTCGGGGCTTCAAAGCCTTTTCCTGCCAGATCCTGCGCCTGTTTGGCCACATCGTCGATAGAAAAAGCCCAAGCCTGCGAACTCAACAACGTGCACAAAACGGTAGCACCTAACCAACGTACGCTCGTGGCGCGTGGTTTTTTTGATAATAGATTTACTAGCACATCCCCCCCTATTCGTGTGCTCAAAATATTCAAAATCCATATTAATGGATTATTCAGCTCGCCGACAACATGATAAACGTGAGTTGATGTTTACGGCTTAGAGTTTAAGCAGTTGTGCAGCGTAGCAAGCCGGGCTCCAAGACGCTATGGAAAAATGTCGGTCGCTATAGTAGGGTTTAGGTTTGCGATTAGCCCATTGCCGACTTATTAAGCGGGTTTACACTCCCCCAGATGCAACCACCAGCGGTAACCTATGACTGACAGCACTAACCAGCGCGAGTTTTTCCTGGATTCGATCCGGGCCTATTTGATGCTGCTGGGCATTCCTTTTCATCTTTCTCTGATTTACTCCAGCCACTCGTGGGCGGTAAACAGTGCGACCCCGTCGTTTTCGCTGACGGTGCTGAACGACTTTATTCACGCCTTTCGCATGCAGGTGTTCTTCATTATCTCCGGCTACTTCTCCTACATGCTGTATGAACGCTATGACAGCCATCGCTGGTTGAAGGTACGCCTGGAGCGGGTTGCCATCCCGCTGTTGAGCTCTATCCCATTGATTACCCTGCCACAGTTTTTTTTACTCAAGAACTACACCGATAAATTAACCGGCTGGGATGATTTTACCCCCTATCAAAAAATAAACGTGGCGGTTTGGGAGTTGGTCTCCCATCTGTGGTTTTTATTAACCTTATGCTTATTGACCTGCGCCTGTTTTTATCTGTTTAAAAAAATTAAAGCGATAAAAACACCGATGGCACCGCAGCCAATAAATAAGATGACCAATCTCAGCAATATCTCATTGTGGTTTTTATTGTATGCCTTTATATACTGCGTGTTTCATCGCATTATTTTAATCACCGCCCCGCATTTACTGTCTAATGGGCTGTTCAACTTCGTGGTGATGGAAACCCTGTTCTACCTGCCGTTCTTCATTGCGGGTGCCTATGCCTTCAAGTATCCATGGCTGAAAGCGGTGTTCCTCAAGCCCTCATGGCCAGCCGTACTGGGCTCGCTGCTACTGTTCGTGGCCTACATGCTCAACCAGAAACTGTTGGCGCACAGCAGCTTCGGGTTTGAACTGGAAATCATGATCAAAGCCGTGCTCGGGGTTCTGATGGCCAACGTGGTGTTCGCATTTGGCCATGCGCTGCTCGATTTCCATTCGCCTCGCATTACCTATCTGGTCAACGCTTCACTGTTTATCTATCTGGTTCACCATCCGCTGACGCTGATATACGGGGCCTTCATGACTCCGCTAATCGATAATAATCTGCTGGGTTTCCTGCTGGGTCTGGTGTTCGTCTTTGCCTGCGCCTTCCTGTTATATGAGCTGCACAAGCGCATCCCGCTGTTACGCTTTCTGTTCTCTGGCAAAGCCTAGCCTCTGTTGTAAAGGCGTTGCTTGCAGCGCCCTGCAAACATGACATTCCTCAATGTGGCCCTTTCGCAGGAGCGCCGCATGCTGCTCCCGCTTAGCTATAATTGATCGGTGTTCAGCGCACCTATTGCTCAACCTATCGCGAGCCGTTGATGCAAAGTTGTGCTGGAGCATATTGCGGTGAGTTGTTATAACTACAGTGCATAAGAAAAAATCCACATCCCTGCCTTACGGTAGCGATTGGGCTCACGAACCCTAAGGGATGGCGCATCACCATCGCGTGCGCCGGTAACATTTCCCTTCCGTCACGACAGAGAGGATTTTTAATGACCGATAAACCAACCGCGGCAACCGAAACCGTAGCAGAAAACGCCACACTACTGAAAATCTTGGGTAGACTGCTGTCCGCACTGGATTCCTCCATCAGCGGCAAAGATCGTAGCGTATTGGTAACCGAGCTTTCCAGCCTCAACCTGGACGGGATCTCCGAGGCCGAAAGGAAACTGGCAGCAGAATTAATCAAGCGTGCCCTGCAATCACTCGATCACTAACCTCCCGCCTGCAAACCATTAAGCCTCCTGCTGGGGGGTTAATGGTTTTTCATCAATAACCTGTTTGCTACCGTCCTCAATGATCTGATAAATAGGCACAAAAGCCACAAGACCCACATTTCACCTCTCTTTTCATCACATTTTGCGGCAAGTAGCCATAATGACATCATTTTTTGGCAATCAGCCTTGGCGTTGCACAGGAAAAACAGGCTATTATGACCCGGTGTCTTTGCTTTGGCGCCCCCTTTCAGCTCAACTCGCAGGAGAACATTATTTTGGATGCCAGCACGATCAATAGCTTGTTCATCATCGGTGCCGTGTTGGTGGGAGCAAGTATTCTGCTCAGTTCTTTCTCTTCACGCCTGGGTATTCCCATTCTGGTGATCTTCCTGGCGATAGGCATGCTGGCCGGTGTTGACGGCCCTGGTGGTATCGCCTTTGATAACTATCCCGCCGCCTATCTGGTCAGTAACCTGGCTCTGGCAGTGATCCTGCTCGACGGCGGTATGCGTACCCGCGTCAGCTCCTTTCGTGTCGCGTTGTGGCCAGCATTGTCACTGGCCACCATCGGCGTACTGATCACCGCCGGACTGACGGGCCTGGCCGCCGCCTGGCTGTTTAACCTCGATTTGATCCAGGGGCTGCTGATCGGTGCCATTATTGGATCGACCGATGCGGCCGCGGTGTTTTCACTGTTGGGTGGCAAAGGGCTGAACGAGCGTGTCAGCGCGACGCTGGAAATTGAGTCCGGCAGCAACGATCCGATGGCGGTGTTTTTAACCATCACCCTGATTGCCATGATTTCCGCTGGCGAAACCTCGCTGAGCTGGATGTTCATCGTCCATCTCTTGCAGCAGTTTGGTATGGGCATAGTGATTGGTCTGGGCGGAGGCTGGTTGCTGATCACGCTGATCAACCACATCAAGCTGGCGGAAGGGTTGTATCCGCTGCTGGCGGTGAGCGGCGGCATCTTGATCTTTGCCCTGACTACCGCTCTGGATGGCAGCGGCATTCTGGCGGTCTATCTGTGCGGCCTGCTGCTGGGTAACCGTCCAATCCGTAACTACCATGGCATTGTGCAAACCTTCGACGGTCTGGCCTGGCTGAGCCAAATCGGCATGTTCCTAGTGCTCGGGCTGTTGCTTAACCCGCACGACCTGTTGCCTATCGCCATCCCTGCCCTGCTGCTCTCGCTGTGGATGATCCTGTTTGCCCGCCCGATTTCGGTGTTTATCGGCCTGCTGCCGTTTCGCAACTTCAACCTGCGCGAACGGATGTTTATCTCCTGGGTGGGGTTGCGCGGCGCGGTGCCGGTGATCCTGGCGGTATTCCCGATGATGGCCGGGCTACCCAATGCCAATCTGTTCTTTAACGTCGCGTTCTTTGTGGTGTTGGTTTCACTGCTGTTGCAGGGTACTTCGCTGTCCTTTGCCGCCAAAAAGGCCAAGGTGGTGGTGCCACCAGCATTAGCCCCGATCTCGCGCGTGGGGCTGGATGTTCACCAGGAAAACCAATGGGAGCAGTTTGTCTATCAGCTAAGCGCTGAAAACTGGTGCGTCGGCGCAGCGCTGCGCGAACTCAAGATGCCGCCGGGAACGCACATTGCCGCGCTGTTCCGTGGCAAAGAACTGTTACACCCGAGTGGCAGCACCCGCTTGCTGGCAGGCGATACCCTGTGCGTTATTGGCCATGAACACGATTTGCCTGCGTTGGGCAAACTGTTCAGCCAGGCACCTACGGTTACGCTGGATGAGCGGTTCTTCGGTGATTTCATTCTGCAATCCGATGCGCGCCTGAGTGATATTTCTCAGGTTTACGGCCTGAATCTGCAAGAGGGCGTGGACGATCAGCAAACGCTCGGCCAGTTCGTCACCCGGTTAATCGGGGGAGAAGCCGTGGTGGGGGATCAGGTGGAATGGGATGGTTTAACCTGGACTATCGCGGAGATGGATGCTAATCAAATCAGCAAAATAGGCGTCAAGATCGTTACCGATTAACCCGTTGAACGCCATTAACCATGCCGTTGCGGGAACTAATCCGGCCCGGATAACTCTTAATGACTGTCATTAATGCCCACCTCAACGCTGAGGTGGGCCGTTTGCGGCACATCAACCGTCGGATAAGATCTTGAGCAGCAAAGCGAAGTTCTTTTCAGCCTTGACCGTCATCGCTTTTAGCGTTGCCTTACTGGATTTGGGTATCGCCGATTTGGTCCATCGAATACTACTTGGATGATGTAACCTGATGCAAAAACAACAAGAGAAAGATTTACTGGGAAAAGTGCTGCTGACCGTGTCTGCACTATGCCTCGTTACCGTGGCTGGGCTGTTGATCTGGGGTTTTGTGCTGGATTGAGGCAATGTCTGGCGGGTGGGCATAAAAAAACCGCCGCAGCGGTTTTTTTGGCAATTCAATCAGATTTTGCAGCCTTCGCAGTCTTCTTCATCCTCAAGAATTTCAGGAACTTCCCTGGCCTTCTGCGCCGCGTTTTTTTCCGCTTTGGCTAATTCATCATCAATGTCAAAATCAAAAATATCATCACTCATCGCTATTTCCTAAGAATAGTCTCATAACCAACAACTATTATAACCAACATCGACACCCGCGCAACCTATTCAGCTCAGCAAGGCCTGCGGTGCTGACGGGGTGGATAACCTTTTGGCATAGGCCAGATCGTAAACGTCATAGAAATCAATCTCGCCCTTGTTGGCGATGATTTCCTGCATACGGGTTTTCAACACCGGGCTCACCGTAGGTTCGTTCAACAGTGCCTGGATGGCCTGCGGCGACAGCGCGCGCGTAAAGTACCATTCCCCATTGTAACAAACTCGCAGATCCAGCACGCCGATGTCCTCAAAACGGTAAACCGGTTTGATTTCAATCAGCAGCATGGCAAACATAAACAGCACAAAGGCAGTAAAACCCAGGAACGAATACAGCCCCATATAGGGCACCGGATACATCACCGCGATCACCGCAAAATAGCCAGCGAACATGGCAAAACACAGCCAACGGTGGGTACGCGCAAACTCGCTGTTGAAACGCGGCTTGCCGTCACGCCCTTCCCGCCGGTTAATCTGTTCTATCTCTGTAACCAGGATGTTCTTAATCGTATCCATCGCTATACCTTAATGCCTCAGCGCATCGTGACTATCACCAATCTCAGCCCAAGCTATCACAATGACAGTTTATTGAGGTAGATCAATTCCTGCATTATTCGCCGCAAACTGTTATAGGATCAGCGTGACTGTGATGCCCTTCCCTGCCCCTGCGCGACCATAAACATACGCTGTGCCACATCATCCGCCTGCTTGATTTTACGTTTCTGCAGTTCGTCACAGCGATGCGCAGCGCGTACATAGGCGATTTCATGTGCCTGATCGATCATTGAGATCACCTTGTCGCACGCTGTTTTATCCATATTACCTAATAGGGTGGTGATGATTGCCTGGTAGGCATTGGAGGCCGCAGTGAGTGCCTGTTCACGGGCTTCCAATGCCTCTATACGCTGCAAAAGCACTTGAAGCAGTTCGGTATCAGACATATCCACCTCCACTCACCAGGCAACGCTGCCTGTAATAAGTGTAGCAAGGGTTGCACTATCAAGATGGGTTTCAATATGTTGCTACTGGGATAGAATAGCGGGACATCCTCTGGAACCTTCAATACCTATAACAAGGAGCTTCACATGTTATCGAAACATTACCGCTCGATCCCGTTGTTAGCCACGTTATTGCTCTGCGCTTGCACCACCTCACAAAACAGCGTTGAAAGACACGCCCGCCATGCCACCTTCCAGTTGGCGGAGGCACATTTCGGCCCCGATACACGCACCGATATCTCAAAATCGACGAAAGCCTCCATCCCATTCTTTGAGCAGTTTTATCAGATAGGCAAAAAAGATCGCCAGGATGGGCTGACCCGCGAGCAGGCACAGCAAAGGGTGAATGGGTTCCGCAGCCCTGATTTTTTACCTGAGTCGGAGCAAAAGGCGACGATGTTTAATCAATCCTATACGGCTGACTCGCCGAAAAAACAGCGTGAGATCCTGCTCGAAAATGCTATCGCCACTTACTGGGATGGCTATGACGGCAAGCCTTAACCGGACGAACTGCTAGCAGCACCGCCCCCTGATTTTGCATTCGTGAGGGGGCCTTAACCCTGTATCATTCCTGTACTGTTCGGGGACAGTGTAGACAGGTGTTCGGAGACATACTGAACACGTTTTAACACCCTTTATTGATGAAAACTGGCCCATCCCTCAGATAATCCTGCCGTAAAAGCCACTGAAAAACATAACATTTTTTACTCAGTTTGATTCAAACTCCAGATAACGCTAAGCTATATGACAAGAAAAACTAATCCTGAGGATGACATTTTTTGTTTAAAACCCTATTTATTGTGATGAGACTCTCAGAAAAAAACCACGAGGACGATCTGCAAAACAGAGGTGACATTAGCCTGACTGATATCTTGACCAATAAAAATGAGCGGGCCGACGAACTCGCCTACGATCAATTTTGCATGGGATGATTTATGAAGCTAAGAAAAAAAAAGCATAAACCACTACAGATTAATGACATCACGATTATTGATGACAGCAAGTTAAAGAAAGCCATTACCGCCGCCGCGTTAGGCAACGCCATGGAATGGTTTGACTTCGGTGTTTACGGCTTTGTCGCCTACGCACTAGGCCAGGTGTTCTTCCCTGGCGCCACGCCCGGCGTGCAGATGATTGCCGCTCTGGCCACCTTCTCGGTTCCTTTCCTGGTACGTCCTTTGGGCGGCGTCTTCTTCGGTGCCATGGGCGATAAATTCGGCCGCCAGAAAGTGTTATCCATCACCATCATTATTATGGCGATCAGTACCTTCTGTATCGGCCTGATCCCGTCCCACGCCTCGATTGGCATCTGGGCCCCTATTCTGCTGTTGCTGGCCAAACTGGCACAGGGCTTCTCCGTCGGCGGGGAGTATTCTGGCGCAGCCATTTTTGTAGCCGAGTATTCACCAGACCGTAAACGCGGATTTATGGGCAGTTGGCTCGACTTTGGCTCCATCGCCGGCTTCGTATTAGGAGCGGGTGTGGTGGTACTTATCTCCAGCATCGTGGGTGAGGCCAACTTCCTCGACTGGGGCTGGCGTATTCCGTTCTTCCTGGCAGCACCGCTGGGTGTGATTGGCCTGTATTTGCGCCACGCCTTGGAAGAAACGCCGGCATTCCAGCAGCATATGGACAAAATGGAACAGAACGACCGTGCGGCAATTGAGAACCCGCCGAAAACTTCGTTCAAAGAGATCGCCACCAAGCACTGGAGAAGCCTGCTGGTGTGCGTAGGTATCGTGATCTCGACCAACGTGACCTACTACATGCTGCTGACCTACATGCCAAGCTACCTGTCGCATAACCTGCACTATTCCGAAGACCACGGCGTGCTGATTATCATTGCCATCATGCTAGGTATGTTGTTCGTCCAGCCATTGGTCGGCATGACCAGCGACCGCATTGGCCGTAGACCTTTCATCATTGGCGGTAGCGTCGGTCTGCTGTTGCTGGCCATCCCTAGCTTTATCTTGATCAACAGTAACGTTATCGGCCTGATTTTTGTTGGCCTCTTGATACTGGCCGTGTTGCTCAACTCCTTTATCGGGGTGATGGCCTCCATTCTGCCTGCGATGTTCCCAACCCACATCCGTTACAGCGCGCTGGCGATTTCATTCAATATCTCGGTACTGATTGCGGGCGTCACACCTACGCTGGCCGCATGGCTGGTCGAAAGCACCGGTAACCTGTATATGCCAGCCTATTATCTGATGGTGGTGGCAGCAATTGGTCTGGTTACCGGCCTGTATATGAAAGAAACGGCCAACAAGCCGCTGCGCGGTGCTGCTCCAGCCGCCTCTGACCGCTCAGAAGCCAAAGAGCTGCTGCAGGAAACTTACGATAATATCGAGCAGAAAGTCGAAGATATCAGCCAGCAAATCGCCGATTTGGAGAAGGAAAAGCAAACGCTGATCGATCAGCATCCAAAACTGGATTAATTCTCCCCGGTGAACAAACAGGCCAGAGCTCGTTAGCGTAACGACTCTGGCCTTTTTATTACTCTCAATGGGGGCAGCATGAAGCCGGTCAAGACTTTGCCAGCCGCCTCGCTCTGTTTGCTTCCCCCCTCGAACATGCTAACTTGCCATGACTTTTCAGGAAGGCCACAGTTATCAGGTTCGGATACCTCATTGCTTTGCGCCCCTTAACTTCAACAGTAATGATTAAGGGGGTGCCCTTGCCCGCCCGACTTTTCAATCCCGTCGCCATGTACCAAGGGTTACCAAACGACGTCTATTTTATTGCCTTAGCCAGATTTGTTCTTGGTCTTGGCAATTTCATCATACCGTTCATGGTACTGCTGCTAACGCAAAAATTAGGCTATTCAACAACCATGGCAGGCGGCCTGGCGATGGGAGTCACCGCATTCTATCTTTTGGGGAATCTGGTCGGCGGCAAGATGTCCGATAGTTTCGGCCATAAGAACATGATGATTTGGGGAGAGATCATCGGTTCGATAATCTTGGTCGTGAGTGGTTTCTTTACCGATTGGCACAGCCTGCTACCCGCGTTGCTTTTTGTCAGCTACTTCTTTTTTGGTGTAGCCCTCCCGGCAAGTAATGCCCTTGTCGCCGATCTATCTACCCCTGCCAATCGCAATGCGGTGATGTCGTTAAGCTATCTTGCCTACAATCTGGGCTCTGGGGTTGGTCCGGTTCTGGCTGGCTACCTTTTCTGGAACTACACGGCCTGGATTTTTTGGGGCAATGGTCTCGCTGGCCTGATAGGCGTAGTCATCGTTTTATTCTATGTCGCTAATCCCGCCGACAATCGGGCAACAAACGATCGGGAACACACCGAACTGGAAAAAGCCACAGAGGCTTCTGTATGGCAGGTGTTCAAGCAAAGGCCTCGGTTGCTGGTATTCGGCGTGTTATGTATGCTGCTGTGGTTTTCATTAAACCAAATGACCATGACTACCCCGCTCTACCTTAGCCATATTTTTGGCCAACAAGGGCCGGTCTTGTTTGGCCAGTTAATGACTTTCGCCAGCATTTTGGTGGTGGTGATGACACCGTTGATTATCAGAATGACCATCAACATCTGCGACATTAAAAGTCTGGCCATTTCCGCGTTTGCGTTAGCATTGGGATATGGCATTACCCTGCTATCCCCTCTGGTTGCCATGCAGTTTATTGCCTGGTTTTTCCTTACCATCGGCGAGATCTTGCTCGTCACCAAGGAGGGGATTTATTTAGCCAATAACTCTCCACGCAGCCATCGTGGACGCATCAGCGGGATAATCACCACCATTCGGAGCCTTGGCTTAATGCCCACGTATATCTTGATGGGGGCGTATATACAAAGCTATGGTTACCCGGATGCCTGGAAATTAATCATTGGTATCTCATTGATTACGGGGTTGATGTTGGTAGCCCTTTCGGCCCAGCAGAGAAAGGTTGGCGAGAAATGATTAGAACAAGTCCAACTCACAGACGTAAGCAGGCCAAGGTAACTTGGCCAGACTGATAACGCTACGGAGTCTTAATGCCACTTGCCGATGGCTTTACCGTCACAATAAAAATACCCGACATGATGACCAGCAGGCCAATACCCAGCGTGAGAGTCAATTGCTCCCCCAGGAAGATAACGGACATCAGTAAGCCTATTACCGGCACCCCAAGCATCGCCGTCGACATGCTGGTGCTCGACAACCACATGCTGGCGGCATTCACCGCAACAAAGCAGAACGCGGTCGCCAGCGGCCCCATAAACAGCAGTATTTCGATTAACGATGTAGAACCATCGCCGGTATACGGCCCTTCGAAGACTCGAGCCATCAACGCCAACGGCACGCTGGCCAGCAGCATCTGCCAGGGAGCCAGCTCATACGCGCTGCACACCCCTTTATGATAACGCAGGTGCAAAATGCACATAGCCCAGGCAAAAGAGGCCGTAAGCAACATCAGGTTCGCTACGATGAGAACCTTATCGCCCCAGTTAAACGTGAACGGGTTGAACAACACAATGACCCCTACACCACCGAGTAACGAGCCCATCAATTGCCGACGTGAAAGCGACTGACGGAAAAACAACACTGCGATAGGCGTGACCCAGAGCGGCGTGGTGTAAGCCAGGATAGCGGATCGGCCAGCAGGCACTTCGGTCATGGCAAAGGCACCGAGCACGGTAAATGTCAGCATTTGCAACAGCCCTACGCTCACCACCAACGGCCAATCCTTGCGTGGCGGGAATCGCAGCTTCTTGGTCAATATCTGCAGAGCAAACAGGCACAGCGCGCCACTGACAAATCGGGCAGTAGAAAGCCAAATCGGCGTCATATGAGAAAGCCCAGCCTTCATCACCGGCCAGTTCGCCCCCCAAATCACAATGGCCCCAACCAACAGCAGGACGCCTTTGATTTTCACGCTATCGGGCGCGTAGCTCGACACGTTTGGCGAGCCGGTTAAGTATTTACCCTCAGTATCCACAGCGGTTTCTCATCCATTCATTCAATATGCTAATTTTATCTGGATAACCGGGGAAACTTTCTCTTATTATGTTCATACAATCGGATTTTATGAGTCAATTTAACCTCATAAATCACATTTTAAGGGTAAATTTTCTCATATGAAGAAGCTTGATCGCACAGACGTCGCCATTCTGAACTCGATGCAGACGAACTCGCGGATCACCAATGCGGAGCTTGCCCGCTCGGTCAATCTGTCCCCAACTCCCTGCTTCAACCGTGTAAAAGCCATGGAAGAGTTGGGCATCATCAGGGGGCAAGTGACCTTGCTGGAACCGGCTGTGCTTGGGCTCCATGTGAACGTATTTATTCAGGTGAGTTTGGAAAAGCAGGTTGAAGGTGCACTCAGCAACTTTGAACAGGCCATTGATCAGCGCCCAGAAGTCATGGAGTGTTACCTGATGACGGGCGATGCCGATTATCTGTTGCGGGTATTGGTACCCGATATTCGCGCGCTAGAGCGTTTTATTCTGGATCATCTGACCAAGATCCCGGGCGTAGCCAACATCCGCTCCAGCTTTGCCCTCAAGCAGGTGCGCTATAAAACGGCGCTGCCGCTACCGGCAGAAGGTATCAGCATAGTCTCTACGAAATAGTCGTTTGATCCAACCGACTCAAGACGTAGGGGCGCTGCTGCGCCCAATCTTGAGTAAGTTGCGCGAGCATAGAAGGATTATTTTTTCTTGGCAGTAGTCGGATTTGGTTTGGCTTTCTTTGGCTTGGCGACGACTTCTGCAGCAACGGTTGACTCTTTAACCGCTGGCGCCGATACCTTGGTTCTCGCTTTTGCCTCTGCGGAGGGCTTGGCAACATTGCTTTTTGCTTTGGCCGCAACCGCAACAGGTTTACTTGGCGTTGTAGCCATCTTAACCTCCGAGGCAGGGGGCTCTATAGCGTTGTCCTTAGCCTGAACAGCACCGGGCTGTGCAGCTAATGCTTTATATTTTTCCACCAGATTTTGGTAAGTATTTAACGCTTTGGCGCCATTAAAGGAGTTGTCAATTTTCCCAGCGCGGATCAACTCGATCACCACCTGCTGGGCCGCTAGTTCTGGGTGTTTCGCCGGATTAATAATCTCAATTTCAAATTCCATCGTCATCTCCTGATTGAATAGCCGAGTTTTGTAGCATACCAGTTGCCGCGAGCAACAAAATCGGGCTGAATCCATTCAATTTATAAATCGACGATAGAGAAATCATAGCGCTACGTGATTGAATTCAACCATCGATTGAGAAAATGCCTCGCTACTTGTCGACTCGCGTAAGGGCTAATGAATGCTAGATTTAGATATGCGCCTCAGCCACCGAAATACCCAGTCCTTTTCCGTGGCAATGGTTCGGCTCATTTTAGGAGGAACTACAATGTCAAAAAATGCAGCTCTTATGCTGACACTTACCCTACTTGGCATCGCCCCAGCCCACGCCATCAACGCAAAATTTGCCCAGCAGCTTGAGCGTTCTGGCTGCACCCAAGTGACCGAGGCCCAAGGCTGTGACATTCACAAAACCAAGGCCGAGAATGCCAAGGCCGGTTTTGGAGCCGCCCCCGCTGCTGACACCAGTGCCAGCCCATATACCGGTGAGTGGGTTGCCACATTCCCACAGACAGGTGCCACGGTAGCGACAATCAGTATCGATGCCAAGGATCATGTCTTGGTCAACGGTAAGCAGGTCAAAGCAAAGAAATCTGATGGCGCGCTGGTGTTCAGGAACGGTCACGTCACTTATACCATTCAAGGCGACCGCCGCCTCAAGGGGGAAGATGTCTGGGTGGATAATGATGCAGGCAGCAAAGGAGTGATTAACGCCAAATAAAATGCGGCTATCAGCTTGAAAGGAGGCGCCGGCAAAAAAACCGCCTCTCGGCGGCACAAAATTATTACATATTGCTCTGATTATTCTATATTTACTTTCCTGGCCGGGCGAGAGATGACCCCGTACAGCCATCAGTAGATGAATTAATCCCAGCGTTGCCAAGATCAGAAGACCGAAGTAAAAATTTCTTCGACCACGGCCTAAGGCCTGCGATACAGGCCTTAGACTGGCTCCCTCAATCATCCGTCCGTGAGCACACCATGATGGGAGAGTGCATATTTCCAATCATATACGCCTTGTCATTCCAGCGTGAAACACGAAACACCCTCGGTATCTTCCCGCTAATGCACCCCAACAGGTAGGTATTAATCACTCTTTTCGGGGTATTATCACCTTCCTCAATGGCATCATCACTGCGGCGCACATCAAACCAACCTTGCTCAGCATCGAGGGTTCGATAGTGTACGATGACAGTATGCAAGACACGGTGATTCTGCCCCCCTATCGTCAGCATCCCCGTTATACCGATGACACCACTGCCGTTGCTATTAAGCCGCAATGCGTAAGTTCCATTGAAGATCGGTGAATCAGGCTTCTCGTCAAAAATAAGTTTCGCTTGAGAGCGGCAACTCAGTATTGTTTCAGGTTTCTTATTACCGACTTTCCAGTAGCCTATCATTATCGCAATGATGCCACACAGTAGTGCCCAGGTAGGCCAGCGAATTTTCATTTAGGCACCATTGAGTAAAAATAGTAATTGTAACAAAAATCGGTTATTTTTTTATCAAAATTGCAAATAGAGAAGAACGCGCGATTATTACCTTCAAGCGTTTCGCGTAAACCATGTTCATCTTGCACATACATCAATAAAATATCATCAGGCGCGCAATGCTTACTTTGCGACTGTAGAAAGTATTCGGCATAATGCCGATATTTATCTTTTTGGTCGTCATCAAGGGCATAAACAGAATAAGTCCTACATCCTGCTACCTTTGCGACGTAGTGTCGGACTTCATTAGCAGGCTTGGGCCAGTAAAAAACAGACATGGCTGACAATAAACCTAGCAACAGCAGAACACAGATGAACAGGGTACGTTTATTTTCCACCGCAACATGCCGCACGTGTTGCCATCTTTTATACAGTGACAACTCTCTTTGTGGAGTGTTGATTATTTCATTATTAGAAAAATAAACATCTTTCTCTTCATCCCGCAGTAATGTTGCCACTGGCTGACAAACCTTAACATCAACCATTTCCCCTAATTTAAAACCTAACCGATGCACCGCAATAATAGCATCATTAATTCCAAGCTCCTTTAACGACTTCCTTAGGAAGGCAACATTATGATTTAGACTGCTATTCGATGGAGGGTAGCTATTCCTCTCCCAGACTCTATCCAGCAGAACATCTCGATGAATGGGCTCACTCTGCGCTTTAATGATTTCTGCCAACAGACCTGATTGCAATACAGACAGCTTAATAGCAGCGTGGTTTTGGTTTTTATAACGTAACCCTTCATTTTCTTTGAAGATAACGCTGTCATTGAAAATATACTCCATAAATTATCGCTGTAGGCGTTATCGCTCAGCCTATCCTCACCTCAGGTAAAATTTTAATCACTTCGCCATAGCTCCCCCATGTAGTCAACTAGGAGAAGTCTCATGATCGCTTATCACATAACTCCCAAACGAATGCAATTGACAGATGCAAATAAAAAACCATAGAGGGATTTTTATCCATGTTATTCAATGCAATTAAATGCTGCTTTTTCCTGCTCACAGCCATTTGCGCTTCAACATTGTACACAATAGTCATTAAAACTTCAATTATCAAAATAACAGATAAAAACACTTCATTTCACTTCAATTGTGAATGGTTATTCCAATATCAACCTTTGCATGTCTACAATACTCACCATCTGGAACAGTCCTAACTTGCGGATTAACCGGATAAAAAACAAATGACCGCACAGGATACAATCCTGGGGAGTCACTTTGCGTGGTGGTTAAAGAAAAGAATAACTATTCATTTCTACCTCCTAACAGAGTTTTCCCTGAGAGAGAATCCAGTGCAATATCATCTTGATGGATGAGTGAATTTCCACATGGAGAGAGACAATGAAATTTAATCAATACGCACTGATTTTAGGTATGGGCATGTTTTTCTGCGCTGGCGTTGCCAATGCAGTACCAAGCAATCAGGTACCGAAAACCATCCACCTTACTGCAAACATTAACGACGCGCTGTTTGTGTCTAAACCAGACGGTTCAAGTTGGTATGATGTAGAAGAAGTTAAGGCTGTGGATTATAAACAGCAAAAATTTGCTACAACGCTGCCGATCCGCGTATGGAGTAAAAATGAATCCTTTAAATTGACGCTGGCACAGCCGTTGAAAATGAGCAACGGTAATTATGAGATGCCCAATGCTAATATCACCGTAGATACGGGTGCAGGTTCTAAACCCTTGGCCACAGGGACTGCCACAGAAATAAAGCAAACGGAAAAATCAGGTTCTGAATATGATCAGGTTTATAACCTGAACATTAACCTTGACGCCCCTGTTGAAGCTAATGGTTTAAGCACCGGCGGTAATTACAGCGGCGATCTGGTCATGCTGTTTGAACCCGTAGTTACCGGGCCATAAGTTCCGTATGGCCACTTTGTCTAGCGAAGTGGCCTTTAACACTTTTTTATATTTAATTTGCCTGGAATGCATAATTAATGTTCATCAAGGAAAAGAAATGTTCTAAAAAAGGAGAGGTTTATCTGACGCTATGCCGGTCGATATTCCTGACGTTGATTATCACAACTCATGCGCAGGCTAATAACCCATTAAAATTCGTCTATGGTGTTCCAGCCGGTTTTAGCGAATCCGAAATTGATGACACCGCAAAATATGTTGCCACCATTGATGGCCTTACCTTGCCGGATTTTATCAGTTATTCACCACAACTGAATAAGCTCAGTTTTGATCAGGAAAAATATCGCAGCAATGCCGTTACCCCCGAAGTCATCACTAAAATGCAGAAAATATTCGATCAACTGGACTACAAAAAATGCCAGAACGGTTGCGATCTCACGCTGGAGGGTCAATACGTGACGGTGGATAAATTACGGCGTGCCATTACCCTGCGCAGCAGTGAAAGCGACTACATTTTGCCTGCAACCTCATTGGGATTGGTACACAACCAAAACGTGGATATCCGCACCTCCAGCGATCGTTATCGCGCCGCAAATATCAATAGTAATGCCTGGCTGGGCATGCCCTGGCAAAGTTTTGCCTACCTCAACTGGTACAGTAACTACAGCAGCATGCGTGGAGAAAACTCTCACCGTCAGGGCATTTCAACCTACTACCTGCAAAAAAACTTTACCTCTACTTATTTACGTGCAGGCCGGCAGAACAGCATCGACTATAACTCGGGCAGCGTTAGCACCACGCTCTCCCCCAGCTTTGATCAGTTTGTGACCCTCGGCAGCCAATCGAACCTGCGTGTCGGCGGCGACAACGGTGAGCTAGTGCTGTTCTCCGCCGCTGAGGGCAACTACGAGTTCTATCGCGATGGCCGTATGATCCTCAAGCGCCCGGCGGTTCTGGGGCGCAATGCTATCAGCGTTAACGATCTGCCAGGTGGCTACTATTCGGTCGAAGTTCGCTTGGTCGATCGGAACGGCAATATCATCAACCGCGAAAACCACGCCATCAGTAACGTCAATTTTGGCGGTTATCCCGGCTATGTAGCCTGGCATCTGACGGCGGGTAAAGATCTTGGCAACGATGGGCATTTGCTGGAAGGTGGTTTCAGCCGTGATGTGCTGTGGTTTTTCTTCAATGGAACCGTTATCAGAGGTTCACAAGGGAAATGGGCTACCGAAGGGAATATCACACGTCCAGGCACGCTGGGGGATGTCCAGATCGCGCCAACACTTGGAATAATGAGCGGTGAAAAGGGCACTGGGGGTTATCTCAACCTGTCGTTGAACGGTAACACACTGGGCAACCTTTCTTACAGTCGTTATCAGCACAATAACGTTTCTTATTACAGCTATGGCTCATCAAGCAGCGCGCTCTCTTACAGCCGTGGCCTGGGAGGCACGCTGCTCTCGTACAACTACAGCCAATACTCCAGTGGCGAATCGCATCAGGTTGAATCACGCTGGAACTATCGCCCCAATGGCCTGTGGTCAACCTTCTCACTGGGTGTACAAAAAGGGGGATACCGGCAGTCCGGCGGTAACTACGGCATTTTTTTCAATACGACCTGGACGCTGGATCGCGTACAGGGCAGTTTCTCCGCCGCGCGTTCCGGTGGACAAACCCAACTCAGCGGCGACTATCGCCATGCCAGTACCGATACTTTTGGCACTACCACGTTAGGCACCACCATCAGCCGAATTAGCGATACCAATAACGTGAACTTGTATGCCACTCGCGAAGGTAGCCGTGGCGATGTTGCGCTGAATCTGGGCCGTAGCGCGAGCAACAATAACGCCGATCTCAACTACCGCGGCATGGTTGCCGCCAATACCCGAGGGATCGCACTTGGCCGCTACAGCAACAGCGGTACCGCCATGTTGCTCTCTACCCCCAGGCTACAGGGGATGGATTACGGCTTTGAGGTTGAGGGTGCTCCCGTTGGCAGTGGCAGCGTTTACGCCGTGCCTATCAACAGCTATCGGGATATCGCTTTTGCCCGTGTCAATAGTCAGGATCGCGAGCAGGACATCAACGTTGAAGTGCCTGCCAATATCACACGCGCCCATCCAGGCCAGGTCTACGCAGCCAAAGCCAGCGTGGATATTAACCTGCTGTATAACGGATTTTTGCAAGACGCGCAGGGGAACCCGGTGAGTGGAACTGTCCAAGAAACCGGTGACATTGCCTACCCAAATGGCCTGTTCTCCATCGCTAGCAAGCAGCTATTACCCGCCATCGAGGTCGAAAACCAAAACCGTCGTTTTCGCTGCGATCTGAGCAAACCCAATAACAATGTTTACACCTGTTCGGCACTGTAGTGCCAGGCATTGCCCTACCGGAGTCATGATGAAAAAAACACTTTTACTGCTTCCCCTGTTGGCCAGCCTCAATGGCTTGCCTTTAAACGCCAGTGCGGGGCCACAATTGATGGTAACGCCAATCAGCCTCAAGGTTTTTAACCAGCATGAGCAACGCGTCTCGGTGCGTAACACCGGCGATGCCCCGCTCTATCTTTCGATCTCTCTGGCAAAGGTGGATAACCCCGGTGAAGCGCAGGAACACAAAACACTCATCAGCCAACTGCCACATCCAGAACTGATGGCCACACCCAACAAACTGACGCTGGGGCCTAACCAGTCGCGGGATATCCTCCTCACGTCGTTGCAAGAGCCAGCAAGCGAGACTGTGTATCGGCTTTATGTTGTCCCCGTTAAATCCCTGGAATTCAGCGGAGCCACAGACGATAAAATTACTGCCCCGGTGACGCTTTCTATAGGGTATGGCGTATTGATACGCCATCTGCCCGCCCCAGCCAATCAGCGCACTGCGCTGGAGCACCGTTGCGGCGTTAATGAGCTCACCTTGCTCAATAGCGGCAATACTCGTCTACTCCTGCGCCAGGTTAAAGCAACCCCAGCCAGTAATACGGTGACTGACGTATTGGCGCTGTTTCCCGGTACGCCACAGACCTTGAAAATCAGACAGTTTAGCGCCGATCTCGATGGCAAACCGGTTGAAATCACATGTCCCTGATCTTCTGGCGCGGGTTAAGCGTATTGATGGCGCTGCTGCTGGTACACAGCAGCTACGCGGGGGGGTTATTAAGCCTCTCACAGGCTGAGTTGACCGTCCCACTCCAAGGCCGGTTACCCGAACTGGTAGTGGAAAACCGCGGGGACGGGCCACTGTATCTGGAGGTCCGGCAGCAGTTGCTGACCAATCCGGGACTCCAACCCGAAACATTGATTGACGTAGGTCATACCGAGTCTCCCTCATTGCTGGTCATGCCATCGCGTCTGATCCTTGGCCCTGGTCAAAAAAGAACGATGCAGTTACGTGTGCTTTCAGCACCGGCGAAAACCCAGGTATGGCGTATCACATTTCGGCCACAACAACATCTGAGCGTGACCACCGCAGGATCAACGCCTGCAGGCCTGCCTTTGCTGGTCAGCATCGGCTATGGGGTGGTGATTTATCAGACAGGGAGTCAATCATGAAGCAGCGTTGCTCGCTAGCCTGCACACTGTTGCTGGCATCGGCCCTGCTCTCGACAGCCGGTGCCAATGTAGTGATGCTTAAAGGCAAAACGACCAGTCGCGTCAGCGCTACCGTCGTTAAAGCCAATCGACTCATCGTCAATGATGCCAACGGCGGTTGGTATACGCAGGAAATGGAGATGTTCCAGTACGGTGCGGCTAATTCCCCCTATCAAATCGAGTTGCCACTGCGCATCACCTCCAGCAACGGTGTTTTTCAGGTGAGCCTGGATGAGGCATTGATCCTCCGCCAAGCTCAAACGCCAGCACTGCAATTTCAGCCCGCCCAGATCAGCATGGCCAATGTGGGAAACGCAGCGCAAACACTGTCGGTAGGCGCACCGGTGCAGTTCCATAACCCCGCTTCGGCGCAGCCATTGCAGGACACCATGGGGGATTACACCCTCAACATCAGCGCACTGCCACCTGATGGGGATTTCAAAACTACGGCGGGGATTTATCAAGGGGAGCTGAAGCTCACTTTTGAACCTGTTGCCAAGGCGCAGCCATGAAGCCGCATCTTTTATCCTGGTTCCTCGGCCTGAGCTGCGCGCTTCTGCCCGTTGGCGCAATAGAGGCGGCGATCGACATTTCACCGAAACGCATTGAGTTGCGAGGTGACGAACCGCAGACCATCACGGTCAGCAATAATGGCGATCGGATTGAATACGTCACTATCGCAACCGAGTTAGTGACCAACCCAGGCGTTCACTTTTCCCAGGAACAACGTATTCCTCTGGGGCTGGTCCGCCAACCTACGCTGTATGCCTCGCCGTTCAAACTGACCCTCAGCCCGCAGCAGCATAAGGTGATCACCCTGCGGCCATTGAAAAGCGTGGAAAGCGAAACGGTCTATCGTCTCAATGTACGCCCAATAGTGCAGTTGCAGGGCACCTCAGCAGAACGTGCAGCATCGGGCATCGCCGTGAACCTGAGCTTCAGCGCGATCATACGCCAACGACCAGACCGCGAAAAAACCGGGCTTGATATCCAATGCGAACACGAGGGTGCACTCCTCACCGCAACGGGGAATGTCCACGTCACCCTCAAAGGAATACTGACTGACGGCCTCCCGGTTGCAGATCTCAACATCTACCCGGGAACACCGCAGCGCTTGCCGGGCAAACAAATCACCTTACCTGGCTATCGCGGTTGCCTCGCCAGTAAACGCACGGAAAAAGAGTTATGAATATTGCTATCTTCGATCAAAACCATTTCTACGCCAATGGATTGAAAGTGATCATCAATGAGTTTCTTTCGCAAGGCGCTAATATCACCATCAACGAGAGCTCCTTACTGAGCACAGCGCACCTGGTTATCCGCACGCCCGCCCTTTCAAGTTGGGAGGAATGGCAAAGCGCCTTTAACCATCCCCAGACGCTGTATATCTATCATCGCCTATTGCCCGCGGACCCGCTTCGCCGGGATAACGCACTGTATCGCGGTGATCCGTTAGGGATGACGTTAAACACGCTGAAGCAACATTTGCACCGTTGCCCTGATGAAGAAATTCCCCCTCCATCAATAAACCGCACGCTGTCAGATACCGAGATCCAAGTGCTCAAACTGATCAAGAGGGGTTGGTCTGACAGAGTGATTGCAGCTCATTGCCGGCTGCGCACCAAAACCGTCAGTCTGACACGATGCAACGCGATCAAAAAAATGGGGTTACACAATCGCCTTGAGCTTTATCAGTTGCTCAGCAAACTGCATTTCTAATTTGTCGAATCTAACAGGTATTATTATGAAACACCTTCCCATTCTTTTTTCATTGCTGCTTTTTAGCGCCGGTTCAGCCTTTGGTGACAACCTCCCAAGCAAACCCGACAAAGTCGTTTCTGATATCAGTAGCTGCCAAGTGACTAACATCGGCACCAATACCTGGAAAGCGACCTTTTCTGTCAACTGGTTGCCAATGCCGGTTGAAGCACCAGGAGGGGTTAATTGGAGCGTACGTGTCGGGAGGGGGTTGGTGATTTACCTCTATGATAGCAAAGGCAACGCCATCTCTACCTATATTCCTGCAACTGACGTCACTATGAACAGCTATCCCCCAGGAGGTGCTCAGGCCGCTTTTACGAAAGGTAAGGGCTTTCTGTCTTATGGACTCCAAGCATCCAATGGGTGGGGCAACTTTGCCGCCTATTCGACTAGCGTCGAGGTCAATGTAAAACGAACTGACGTGAGCATAATGGCTATATATCCCATGAATGTTTATAATTCAGGTATGGCATACGACCAAGCTGGTGCGGTCTATTTTGCAGCCTCACAGGCAACATCCAAGTGCCAACTGATGACCAACCCCGACACCCGCCCGGTGATCGTGAATCTTACGATGAATGCCCCTGACTGGGACTTAGGCGAGATCGCCACCGGCCAGCAACAGAAAGTCATGACCAACAACGCCGATCGCCTCTGCATCAGTTATCTTTCCACTGAAAGTGCCGGTAAGGATTTTATCGTTAATGCCACTAACGCTAACGGGATGGTGAATAATCGCTTTCTCCTCAAGCACAGCCTGACCCCCACCAATACGCTTCCCTATACCCTGACGCTGGACAGTATGGGCAAACAGATCCTGCTGCCGAATACTGACAATTCCAGCATCAGGTTTGAAGACAGCGGCAACCAAACCTGCTTTACACCCACGTTTGATCTGTATGGCAGTGACGACCAGGAGTTAGGCGACTACACCGACGTAATCACCTACGAGATCGTGGCCAAAAGTTAAACTATTCGACCTTCGTCAATATTTAGGCATACAAGTATGGTAAACCATAAGACACCGGAGTCTCGGTATTCTGGCGGGTAGACAAAGATGCAGATTATAGCGTACTTAAATTATGTTGCTTTGGAAAATACAGATGTATATTCAGCCGTACATCATCCAATGGTGCGCAACATTCTGAAATACGCGTCGTGGAAGAACTATATAGCCGTCACCAGCGTGCTGAAACTGTGTATCAGGCTCCGACCGATGACTCGGCGTGAAAAGTTATTTATCTGGAGATAAAGGATGCTTCAAAAATGGAGTGCATCGTTCCAGAACTGGCGATGATCCATTTTATTATTGAGTTTGGTGACCGCCTGAGCGGTCACCTTTAAAATAGGTTGGCAGTTACACAGAATTATGGATGGGCTCCTTATAACTCTGTATTAGTTACATTTTTACCAGAAAAAGAATTTAAAGGTTTTTTTGCTGAAAACTGCTAGTACTTCTAAGGATCTTTCAGCGATCAAACCTAAACCACTTCCTACGTTAGCGCCAGCGATAGTGACCTTTTGGTCATTGTTGCCAATGACCAAACCAAGTAACATACCCACCCCGGCACCAATATACTCACTTGCGTCAGCAATCACACCACAACCACTGACCAACTCTACTTCTAAAGTTTGTAACTCTCTCATTAGCTTTATATCCATAAATTAACAGCAAAAATACTGTGGTGGATTTATAACATCTTGTCAGGCCCTATCATATAGACTTTCTACGATTATTCATAAAAACAGTTTGCATTATGGAGATCCTCTTGTGCATGTTAGGCCAAACACGTTTTCTTGGGGAAGTACTGCCGAATAAGATCGTTAGTGTTTTCGTTAGTACCCATCGGATCGTTATCAGTTTTCAGACCATAGTTAAATGCCGCCATCAGATAGGAACGAACCCGGTTTGCGTGAACAACAGCATCACGCTGGATAATACCTGAGAGGATGGTTTTGATCTGCAGAAGCGTCACGCCCTTCGCTTTGGTATCACGAGGAATAACCGAGTAGCACTCTCCCTCCATGCGCTTCAATACATCAGCCCACGTCCGCTTGTTGTCGAGCTTCATCTTATTGACGTAACCATGCACCAGTTCTTCAAACGATCCCTGAGAACGATGTAGCTGCATGATGTGCTGTTCGGCCAAGCGTTGTTGCTCAAGCTCTTGCTGGGGTTCTTTTCCTTCAACAAGCCAGGCACCATACTACCCTACCTGCTCCAGGCTCTTCATGTAATCCGCATACCACTGCATCATATCCCGCCTGCCGTCCAGATAATGCGCATGGTTGTAAGCTCCACGAATAGCATTCTATCCACATGAACAAACTGCGTCTCAATCCAAGCCCAGTTATATCCTTACTCAAACAGGATGGCACTTATGGCGTGGCGGAAACCATGGTCGGTCACCGCCCAAGCTTGGAATAATCAAACGGACTAACTGCCCTCACCCGGTTCGCATCCAGAAAATCTGCCCACCACTGCAGCATCAGTCTGCACTCATGCCTTATGGATATACACCGCACGAACACCATTACGTTCTTGGTGACTCATTTGGCGTTCCACCGCATCCCTCGATCACAACCCCGACTCGATCAGTGAACTACAGGCCATGGTGCGAAAGCCGTGACCGCAAACCTCGGTCTTAGTGTCATAGCCCATGGTTTGCAGCGCCTTGTTCACCGTCCCTTCACTCAGCGGTTTTCGCGATGAATGGTCACCAATAAAGATCAACTCACAGTGGCCACTCACTTCCCGAATATTTTTGAAGATTTCCAATGCCTGACGGCTGAGCGGAACAAGATGAGGTGTATGCATTTTTGATCCCCGTTCAGAAAACTTCACTCCAGGGATCGGAGTTCGCTCTGCAGGTATCGTCCATAATGCGCGCTTGAAATCGATCTCCGGCCAGCGGGCAAAACGCAACTCGCTAGAACGCACAAACAGAAGCAGCGAAAGATTGATGGCCCATTGGGTGAACAACCTTCCTTTATATACATCAACCCGGCCAAGAAGCTCATGAAGCCGTTCAAGCTCCAAAGCTGGGCGATGCTCTACTTTGCCAGGCATAAGCGCCACAGCCATATCCTGAGCCGGATTGTAATTAATCAGCCCATTCTGTACGGCATAGGTCATTATCGCGGTAACTCGCTGTTTTAGACGTTTGGCAACCTCTAAACGTCCTGAACGTTCGACGCTTTTGATCGGTGCCAACAGATCACGGGTCTTCAGATCTGCTATGTGCGTATTACCAATAGAAGGGAAAATTTCGTCAGCCAAATTTTTCAGGATACGTTCAGCATGCAAAGCCGACCACTTCTTGTTATCGGCATGCCAGGCACGGGCTACTGCCTCGAAGGTTTTCTCATCGTCCTGCAGTTTGGTTTTGATCGCTTTCTTGTGTTCTCGCGGATCGGTGCCAGCGGCAACCAGCTTCCTGGCTTCATCACGTTTCTGACGGGCTTCTGAAAGGGAGACTTCTGGGTAGACACCAAGTGCCATGAGGTGTTGCTTTCCGCCAAAACGAAATCGCAACCGCCAGTACTTGGAACCATGGGACGGACCAACAGAAACATCCCGTCTCCGTCGGTTAATGAATACTCTTTGTCTTCGGGTTTTGCCGAACGCACCTTGATATCTGTCAGGGCCATATCCATGTCCTCGCATGTGCTTGCGGTGAGTATACAGAGAATCATATAAACAACGTATATACTCAAATGTATACTTGCAAGCAGCTTGATGTAGGTTGAATTGCGTTGACTTACGGAGAGTAAAAAAGGAAGGAAAGTGTGTGATACCGTTGGTTTTAGACAAAAAAATAGACGTCGGTTGACGTCTATTGATTTCGAGATGGTACCCGGGGCGGGACTTGAACCCGCACAGCCATAAGCCGAGGGATTTTAAATCCCTTGTGTCTACCGATTTCACCACCCGGGCTCGGGAAAATTGGAGGCGCGTTCCGGAGTCGAACCGGACTAGACGGATTTGCAATCCGCTACATAACCGCTTTGTTAACGCGCCTTAATTCTGTTTGCCTTTGCAGGCTAAAGCTCGTAATTAATCACCAGCTTTACTAAATTTGGAGCGGGAAACGAGACTCGAACTCGCGACCCCGACCTTGGCAAGGTCGTGCTCTACCAACTGAGCTATTCCCGCATTAATCAGAACTTGCTGATTTTTTTAACTCTTTTGGCAACTCACCGCTGCCGTCTGATGCGATGCATTCTACTTATCTGGCGTGGTGAGTCAATAAAATTGTTGTCTCACCAGGTTCGTTTGCCGATTTTTACATCGCTTCGATCAAGGTTCCAGCAAATCGCGGCGTGCCGCGTTCAAATATTGGAACATCGACCAGAAGGTCAGCACGGCGGCGATGTACAGCAAGCCGAACGACAGATACTCCACCGTAGGCTCTGGCCGCCACAACAGGCCAACCAATGACATCATCTGCGCCATGGTTTTCACCTTGCCAATCCACGAAACCGCCACACTGCTGCGCTTGCCGATTTCCGCCATCCATTCGCGTAACGACGAGATTATGATCTCGCGGGCGATCATGGTTGCCGCAGGCAGAGTGATCCACCAGGTGTGATAATGCTCCGCTACCAGCACCAGGGCCACCGCCACCATCACCTTATCGGCAACCGGATCGAGGAACGCACCAAAGCGGGTTGTCTGCTTCCAGCGACGGGCTAAAAAGCCGTCAAACCAATCGGTTACAGCAGCAAACACGAAAATGACCGCACAGAGCATCGGAGCCCAGACGAACGGCAGGTAAAACGCCAGTACGAAGAATGGGATCAAAACTACGCGGAACAGGGTAAGCCAAGTCGGTATATTCAATTGCATAATGCTGGTAACTATCTGGCTGGAGTGGAAATTAAGAGTATGTTGCTACATTGCCCTCAGTGTTTCAATGCATTGTAGATCTTTTCTGCCAATGCTTGTGAAATACCCGGCACTTTTGCAATTTCCTCAACGCTGGCGTTCAATAATGGTTGAAGTCCACCCATATACTTCAACAGCACCTGACGCCGTTTTGGCCCAACGCCGTCGATCAGTTCCAAAGCGCTGGTGTTTTTGACTTTCGCCCGTTTCTGGCGATGGCCGGTGATCGCATGGTTGTGTGAGTCATCACGAATATGCTGGATCACGTGCAGTGCCGGCGAGTCCGAAGGTAGCGAAATCCCCTCCCCCTCAGGGACGAAGAACAACGTCTCCAACCCGGCTTTACGATCGCTGCCTTTGGCAATACCGATCAGCAACGGTTTGTGCTTGTCCCAGGTCACGTTCAGCGAATTGAACACGTCAATCGCCATACCCAGTTGCCCTTTCCCGCCATCAATAAAGATGACGTCAGGGATTTTGCTCTCTTCGAGAGCTTTACCATAGCGCCGTTTCAGCACTTGCGCCATCGCGGCATAGTCATCACCCGGCGTGATACCGGTAATATTGTAGCGCCGATACTCCGAGCGCAACGGGCCGTTACTGTCGAACACCACGCAGGAAGCAACGGTCTGCTCCCCCATCGTGTGGCTGATATCGAAACACTCCATCCGGTTTATTTCGGTCAGGTTCAGCGTTTTCGCCAGTTCCGCCAGCCGCTGATGGATAGTCGATTGCTGAGAAAGTTTGGTGACCAGCGCCGTCGAAGCGTTGGTACGCGCCAGCTTCAAGTAACGGGCACGGTCGCCACGCGGCTTGCTCTGGATCTGGATCTTGCGGCCAGCCAGTTCGCTTAGCGAGCTAGCCAGCAGATCTTTTTCCGGTAACGTAAAGTCCAGCAGGATCTCTGCTGGCAAGGTGCGCGCCTGGCTGCCTTGTAAATAGAACTGGCCCACAAAGGTTTGCACCACTTCACTCAGTTCTGTACCACCCGGTACTTTCGGGAAGTAGCTGCGGCTGCCTAACACCTTGCCCTGGCGAATAAACAGCACGTGTACGCAGGCCATACCCGCATCGAAAGCCACGCCGATCACGTCCAGATCGTCGCTGTCTCCTGAGACAAACTGCTTTTCCGTTACTCGCCGTACCGCCTGGATCTGATCGCGGATACGCGCAGCTTCTTCAAAATTGAGTAGTTTGCTGGCGTTTTCCATCCGCTCAATCAACTGGTGCAATACCTGCTGATCCTTACCGGACAAAAACAGGCGCACATAGTCTACTTGCTGGCGATAATCTTCCTCACTCACCAAACCGGCAACGCATGGCCCCAGACAACGGCCAATCTGATACTGCAGGCAAGGACGTGAGCGATTGCGGTAGACGCTGTTATCGCATTGACGCACGGGGAACAGTTTTTGCAGCAGCGCCAGCGTTTCACGCACGGCGTAAGAATTGGGGAACGGGCCAAAGTATTCGCCTTTGGCATGCTTGGCACCACGGTGTACCGTCAGCCTTGGGTGGCTATCGGCACTCAAAAAAATCAGCGGATAGGATTTATCGTCGCGCAACAGAACATTATATCGGGGTTGATACAGCTTGATATAATTATGTTCCAGCAGTAACGCCTCGGTTTCCGTATGAGTAACGGTAACGTCAATTTGCGCGATATTTTTGACCAGCGTTTCCGTCTTACGGCTACTGACCTGAGTGCGGAAATAGCTCGCGAGACGTTTTTTCAGGTCCTTGGCTTTACCCACATAGATCACCGTCCCCGTCAGATCATACATGCGATAAACGCCAGGCTGACTGGTTACGGTTTTAAGAAATGCCGGTGCATCAAAACGATCATTCACTGCTTAACAATGTCTCCGCGTTGAACAGCCCGTGTCTGATCGCCAGATGGGTCAATTCAACATCCCCGCTGATATTCAGCTTGGTGAACATACGATAACGATAACTATTCACTGTTTTAGGGCTGAGATTCAGCTGTTCTGAGATCTCATTCACTTTCTTCCCTTTAGTGATCATCAACATAATTTGTAATTCACGCTCAGACAAGGTGCTGAACGGGTTTTCCGCCTGCGGCTCCAACTGGCTTAATGCCATTTGCTGGGCGATGTCCGAAGCGATGTAACGCTGGCCGGCATGTACCGAACGGATCGCGTTAATCACCTCTTGCGGTGCTGCGCCTTTGCTCAGATAGCCAGCCGCGCCCGCTTGCATCACCTTGGCAGGCAACGGGTTCTCAGTATGAATAGTCAACATGATGACCTTGATATCGGGCGTGTAACGTACAATCTTACGGGTGGCTTCCAGCCCCCCAATACCCGGCATATTCATATCCATCAGAACGATATCGACAGAGTTGCCGCGGCACCATTTTACGGCGTCTTCACCGCATTGTGCTTCGCCAACAACTTTAATGCCTTTGATATCTTCAAGAATGCGTCGTATCCCTGCGCGCACCAGTTCGTGGTCATCAACAAGAAGAACGCTAATCAAGGAAAATTCTCCAAAATAAGGGAGTAACGCAATCAATCAGCCTCTGTCATCTAAACAGATATTACTTGGTTTTCAGCAAAGAATGAATACAGATTAATACTTACTCTCGGTTAACTATGGCCAGGTTTGTCGACCCCTGCGCCACCTTTGTTACGATTAAACCACTGGCTAGCGGATAAAAAACCATCAAGCCTATTAGGCTCAATACATTATCACCATGATACGCCATTTTACGCCATCTGGCGGGAAAATTAATCGCTGTTTTCACAAAACCAGATAATAACCACCCCACCAATTATCACCCGTAACTATATGAATCACAAAAAAATAACAAAATTATGCCATTTTTAATCACGTACAAACCGCTATAGGGAAACCCTTATTCAGAATACATAACCGCTGTGGACGGCGAAAAAGGTGACATTTCAAGAGAAAATAACCGACCTAAATGTCAATAGCTTGCAGATGAAATAGTTATTCATCACGTCGAATTAAGCCAGTATTACTTTATAAAATCCACGCAGTCTGAAAGCACGCACCCCATCACTAACTATAAATGAGTATGTGAAGGAATTACACCACTAACGGAAAAAATGCCCTGCCAACCAGCCCTCACGGGCATCGTGCCCCCGCCACCCGGCCACACGCGATACGAACTGCCAATGCTGTGATATACTCCGCGCCCTAAATGAGGCACGGGGTCTGCCTGGGTGAGTCGGCAGCCGGTTGTTGTGCATCAAACCACATTTTCACATTTCACTTCAGGCTTACGCCTTAAAATTCAGGAGATAAAATGAGCAACGTTGACTTCACTACGTCTGCAGACCCACAAGCGCTGGCCACCGAAGTTGCCTGCCTAAAAGCGACTTTGACGTTGATATTAAAGGCCATTGGCCAGGCTGATGCCGGTAAAGTGATCATCAATCTGGAACGCTTTGCCGCTCAGGTGGATGACCCGGATCAGGCTGAAATCTTCAAGAACAGTATTCAGCAGATCAAGCACGCCTACCGCCAATAATCCGTGCACTATCAGGCCCCCCGCTTGGGGTCTGATAACGGCTTGGCGGTGTATTTTAGCCCCCCTCAGCGGTTGAATGATAAGTTTCGTAACAGAATATTTTCTATCATTGTCTTAATCAAGATCTACCCCCTCCTATTAATCAATAGTTAAAAAACAACAATAGGATTAGTCCCATTTAAACATTAATAATGTTGTGGGATTTTTATTACCCCATTATTGTTCGTGATGCGAATAAATAGCCCTATAGACTAGGAATTAACTCATCTTTCGCACAGTATCTGCACGGGCATGCTGGCAAGCGCCGTTTTCTTTGGGGGTAATTGGCCCGCAAGGCGCGGGCCGGGTTTGATGAAGGCTAACCAGTGAATTATCGGACTACCATCACCGAGATCTTGGCGTGGCGTACAATGGCGGCCGCATTCGAGCCGAGCAGGTAAGTTTTGACACTAGGACGGCGGGAGCCAATCACGATCAGATCGGCTGAGATTTCCTCAGCAAGTTGTAACACCTCGTCACGTGGCGAACCGAAGCTGATGGTATAAGACAGACGCTCCAACGGCAGGTCGATCTTCGCCATGAGTTTCTTCAACCCCTCCACCGCCTTCACTTCAGCCTGATTTTCAAACTCTTTGATGCCAAACGAATAGGCGGTCACAAACGCCGAAGCATCCGGCAAGGCATGGAAGAAATGCACCTTGGCCCCAGACATCTTGGCCAGATACTCCACGTGTTCGAGCGCATGTTCAGTCAATACGTCTTCTGCAAGATCTACCGGTACTAAAATGGTCTTGTACATATTCAATCCCCTCTCTGTATTACCGTGATGAACACAGCTTACCGCTGGCCAATGGGAGCTTGTACCTATTTATGATGCTTTTGTGATCAGCAGGTGTAGCTGGTGGCTTCTCGACCTTTTGGCCACAGTGACTCAACCAATGATTTATACTTTTGTGATTTGAACCGCAAAACTAACCAAATGTGCGCTGCACGCTCGGCGATCCTCTGCCAAGCCGCGCCAGCTGCAGCAATAAACTGATTAGAACTCAACTGCTCCCCGCGCAACACCCGCTATTAACGCCCCTCAAGCACCGGCAGGCATCTGGATTAGTTTAATCGCCTTTTATCATTAGTTTTTCTCATGCGAATTTTATAAGCCCCTGTTTAATCAATGAGATAACCACTGCCGGTACTGTTCATTTACCGCAGTAAAGAGTAATCTTCCGCCCCCTAGACGTCCGATTTGCCTCCCCTGAGTAAAGAATAATCGGCTTTTATCCCACCCCATTATGTTGTAAATATGTTGCACAAAGGTGGTGATATTGAGTTACCTTAACTTTTGTCGGAAAAACCGGCGAATACAGATAAAAAAGAGCCACTTCAGAGCTCGCCATTCCACTCATGACAGGTAAAAACAGGACAGCATAAGATGGTAGATCATTCTAAAATAGCAGTGGACGCCACGCCCGGATCAGAAGATCACCTAAGGCGAAACCTCTCAAACCGACATATCCAGCTGATCGCCATCGGCGGTGCCATTGGTACAGGTTTGTTTATGGGTTCCGGTAAGACCATCAGCCTGGCCGGGCCTTCCATCATCTTCGTGTACATGATCATCGGCTTTATGCTGTTTTTCGTGATGCGCGCGATGGGCGAACTGCTGCTCTCCAATCTGCAGTACAAATCTTTCAGCGACTTTGCCGCCGATCTCCTCGGCCCTTGGGCAGGGTTCTTCACCGGTTGGACTTACTGGTTCTGTTGGGTAGTGACCGGCATTGCCGACGTGGTGGCCATTACCGCCTACGCGCAGTTCTGGTTCCCCGATCTCTCCCAATGGATCGCCTCTTTACTGTGCGTGTTGCTGCTGCTCAGCCTGAACCTGGCAACGGTGAAAATGTTCGGTGAGATGGAGTTCTGGTTTGCGATGATCAAAATCGTCGCGATAGTGGGCCTGATCATCGCCGGTCTGGTCATGGTGGCGATGCACTTCGAATCACCAACCGGCAGCGTGGCCTCCTTCTCCCACTTATGGAATGACGGCGGCATGTTCCCGAAAGGCATTAGCGGCTTCTTTGCCGGCTTCCAGATTGCGGTGTTTGCCTTTGTGGGTATCGAGCTGGTGGGAACCACCGCCGCCGAAACCAAAGATCCGGAAAAAGTGCTGCCACGCGCCATCAACTCCATCCCGATCCGCATCATCATGTTCTACGTCTTCGCGCTGATCGTGATCATGTCGGTAACGCCTTGGAACTCTGTGGTGGCCGATAAGAGCCCGTTTGTCGAGCTGTTCGTACTGATTGGTCTGCCAGCCGCAGCCAGCGTGATCAACTTCGTAGTGTTGACCTCTGCCGCCTCTTCCGCCAACAGCGGCGTGTTCTCCACCAGCCGTATGCTGTTCGGCCTGGCACAGGAAGGCGATGCGCCTAAATCCTTTGCCAACCTGTCCAAACGTGCGGTACCGGCAAACGGCCTGACCTTCTCCTGTATCTGTCTGCTGGGCGGCGTGGTGCTGATCTATCTTATCCCGAACGTCATGACCGTATTCACGCTGGTCACCACCGTGTCGGCTATTCTGTTTATGTTCGTCTGGACCATCATTCTGTGCTCGTATCTGGTCTACCGTAAGCAACGTCCGGCTCTGCACCAGAAATCGATCTACAAGATGCCTGCCGGTAAGTTGATGTGCTGGGTATGCATGGCGTTCTTCGCATTCGTGCTGGTGCTGCTGACGCTGCGCGAGGACACACGCCAGGCGCTGGTCGTCACGCCGCTGTGGTTTATCATTCTGGGGATCGGTTATCAGTTTGTGCGCCGTAAGAAGGCGGCCTGACCTTGGTTATTGCAACGCCGCGTTCTCACGCGGCGTTTTTACAGGCGCAGCATGCAGCGCCTCTACGTTAACTCCGCAGGCTTTGGTTTTCGCCGAATACGCAACTCACTGACAATCACCCCCAACACAATCAACCCTGCGCCAATCAATGCCAACCCTGGCAAACGCTCACCGGCGATACGGCCGACTATCCCAGCCCATACCGGTTCACCGGCATAAATAACCGTGGCACGGGTAGGTGAAACGCTGCGTTGTGCCCAGTTCATCGTCAGTTGGATCACCGCACTGGCTATCCCCAGCCCTACTGCGCTATAAAGCAGATAGTTGGAAAACGCCGGAACCGACTCCCCGGTAGGGGCCATCATCAAAAACGACAACAACGACGCGGTAGCCAACTGCACAATGGTCACCCGCCGCACGTTGACCTTGCCCGCAAAAGCACCGATTAAAATCACCTCGATGGCGATCGCCAGCGCACTGACCAACGTGAGGAATTCACCGCCGCTGAATGCCAGGCTGGAACTGCTTGGCCCGCTCAACAGCATCAGGCCGACGAAAGCTAGCAGAATGCCAATCCAGGACATGATCCCCGGCATACGCCCAAGGACCAACCACTGCAATAACGGCACAATCGGCACGTACATGGCAGTAATAAACGCCGACTGGCTGCTGGTGATGGTTTGCAGCCCCATGGTTTGCAGGCCATAGCCGAACATGATCGAGGTGCCGATAAACACTCCGGCCTTGATTTCGTACCAGGTCATCCCCCGCAGCGAACGCAGAGAGAACAGCACTAGCGCCAACGTCGCGGTGCCAAAGCGTAGCCCGACAAAAAAGAATGGCCCACTGACCAGCATCGCCTGATGTACGGCCAAAAAAGTGCCGCCCCAGAGCATGGTGATAAAGACCAGCACGGCTTCTTGGGGTTTGATTTTCAGAAACAGCGTGGGAGTAGAGTTTTTCTTGACCGTTGACACTGACTTGCCCTTCCTGCTGGCTGCAATAAAATACACAATTTCTGCCAGTATGGGGAAAAGGCTGGCAATGGGCAATATCGTGCCGGATTGGCAGCAGCAATCACCGCCCGGTGCCGAGGGCTTACAACCCATCCTCCTGGAGCTTTTTACTCTTCCTGGGCCGGGACTTCCGGCAGCGTTTCCAACGGCGGCTGTATCCCCTCAGAGATGTAATCTACGGCAGCCAGGGGGCGCTCGTTGCCCATAGCGTCTTCCACCACCACATGTTTGATAGCACCGTCAGAAAGTATCACTCGCTTAATGCCGCGTTCGGGTTCCATATCTCCTCCCTGTGTGAATGTCTGCCCCTCAAGTTTAGCCTGTGCGGCGCTTGTCGGGTTGCGGTCTAAGCGTTTATCTGAATACCCTTCGCATTTTTTATCATCTCCCCCGGTTATCAGCTACGTGCGGCAATACACTTTGTATGGTCAGCGAAAAATCATCACTGGCAGTTATACATAGAAGGTGAAACATCAATCATCCCTATCTTGTTTGCGGAACCCGAGCAGGGTTAAAATGCCGCTCAACCTACCGCTCATCCGTTGAACGTCCGGTCGATCCAAGCTGTGTCCGCCTGTCCACCTACCAAAGCCAGGCGTTCTATTTTTTGCGTACTGCAAAGGGAAATAAGTCAGTGTCTAAAGATTTTGATGAACTAATAAGAGACATGGATCTTATTATTGAAAATGTAGACAGTTTCAAGGCTATGGCCCCACGCATGCCGCCACCGGCGGTAGAAGCGCCGCCAACAGCTCACTCCTACGATTCATTCTGCGAAAACATTGCGCTGAAAGTGGTATTGAAGGTTCTGCTGTCATCGGTAGACAAGATCGTCAAGGTGCAAATCGCCAACCGAGTTGAGCAAGAGATCACTCAGATCGAGCAGCAGGTCGTCTTGGCTGGCGGAGGCCCGGTTGCACCCGAAGACCTGGCACAAATGACCCACTACGTGCGCCGTACCGTTCACGATTTACTCAATTGAGCTCCGCCAGAAAAGCGGTTGTGCGTTGGGAATGGATTGTTTCAGCCCTGATAGCATGACTTGGCGAGTATCGGCATTCAGAGAATGGTTGAATAATCATCGGGTATACCCGAATCAAGCGTACTCCAGGCGTTTCGGCTGCAAGCCGGGCGTTTGGGGTCTCGTCACCTTGATGGCTTTCGCCGGATCGCCTGCCACAAACTCCAGAGTGGGCGAGTAGTAAAAAGGCAGCCATGCCTCGAAATTCTCTTCCCACTCCCATTTGACTGGGCAGGGCCACAGAATATCTTCGTACAGAATGTAATAGATCCACCTCCCATGAGGGCGGCGTGGCTTAAGTGTTTTCATAATGCCATCAATACTTTCTCACCTGTTGCAAGCTGGCCGCGAAATGGGCCGCTCAGCCATAATACCTCAGTGGAGCCACTTGAAGCGAGGAGGCACCACGAAACGCGGTACTTGACAGGTAATTATACGATAACGGCGCGGATTTTGCGGCAAAGTAGCGGAGTTTAATCCACTACTTTGCCGCAATGCATTACTGTGAAGTGATGGTAAATCTTACTACATGTTCAGTGAGGCATAGTGCTGTTGGCAAGTTGGCTTGCTCTTGTCACTACCCTCTGCCCTTAAGGGCGTATCCCTGGTGAAGCACAATATTTTCTATTCGGTATACTGTTGAGAAAGGTCAATTATTCCCTTCTCTTGCCAACAACATACCCATTTTTTGCCACCAGGAAAACAGGTGAAAAACACCCTTGTAATCACTGACAATAAATGTTAACAAAAGCTAATCAATACAGACACCTTAATGAACATTTGAATTATTAGCATGAAAAGGAAAGATTGGCCATGAAGATTAACGTAACGGACACTCCAAATCCGCAGGACGAAGAGTTCGTGATTGACAGCCTCTGGGCGCACAACCATCAGTATGATGCAGTAGATATTCATCCGTTATTCCTGACCGTCACCGACGAGCGTGGGCAGATCGTAGCCGGGCTGGTTGCCAGAACCTGGTGGGGTGGATTAGAAGTCCAGTACCTGTGGGTAGGTGACGAGTATCGCAAAAAAGGCTACGGCCGTGACCTGATGCTGCGGGCAGAGCAGGAAGCCGTCAAGCGCGGTTGCCATATGGCCTATGTCGACACCTTCAGTTTTCAGGCGCAGGCGTTTTACGAAAAACTGGGGTACCAACCGTATGGCAACTTAGCGGGCTATGCGCACCGCCATACTCGCATCTATTTAGCGAAAAACATCTGATAACGCTGAAGTATGAGGGGTTCAAATGGATTCATTTTGGCAGAGCAATGAATTATATTTAAAAGGTCTCATCACCATGATGGAACATTTAAATGAGCCTTGGGGCATTAAAGATTTATCTTCACGCCATATTTATATGAACAAGGCGGCCTATCTTTATACCAACACACCTCTCAATTTCGATATTGCGGGCAAGCTTGATGCCGAATTCCCTGCCGATTGGGCAGAGTTCGCCCCAGACCTGCAAGAACACGATAGGAAAACCGAAGGAACTCGGGATCGCGTAGCCGTCATCGAGACGCACTTCTGGTACGGCAGCGACAGCCTGGTCCCCTTTATCAGCGAAAAATTGCCTATTTATAATGACAAGGAAGAGCTGGTTGGCACCATGTGGAACGCGCGTCCGCTGGACAGTTTCTCACCGCTAAAATATATCAACCAGCAAAAACCCAGCATATTAACCACCGAAGTCAGCATCCAGATTTTTACCCAGTCGGAGCTGGATATCATATTTTTGATGCTGCAACGCTACACCAACAAAGAGATTGCCAGGTTATATGACGTCAGCAATAAAACCATAGAAAATAGAATCTACAACATCTACCAAAAAGCCGATGTGCATACGCTCCAACAGTTCGAAGAGTATTGCAAACTGGTGAATTTGGACAGCTACATTCCAGTACGCCTGATTGAAAAAGGCATCCAATTTATTTAAACGTTAACGAGAGATTATCGTGATTAAAATTGAAGACTACCCATTGAGCCGGGTACCGCAGGATAAGAGGGTCTCCTTCCTCAGCGTCGCCATCGTGCATATGGGTATGCTAACGGCCTTGGACCAGTTTATGTTGGGTGCCGTATTGGGCAACTCAATGACCCTGACCGATGCCTTTATCGCCATCTCTATTGGCAGCTTGATTTTTGGGGTCGTGACGTTCGGGCTAGGTTTGGCCGGGATGAGAGAAGGTATTTCCGGCAGCCTGCTGGCTCGCTGGTGTGGCTTTGGCCGTATAGGTTCGGTGCTTATCGGCCTGGTAGTGGCCGTCAGCCTGTTGGGCTGGTTTGGTATTCAGAACGCCATCTTTGCCAAATCGCTTAACTTCGCCTTGGGCGATCGCCTGGGCTTCCCGCTGTCAGCCTCACTCTCCGGCCTGTTTTTGACGGTGCTGGTCGCTTTTGGTTTTAAAGCGCTGCGCATCACAGCACGTATTGCGGTGCCGCTGTTTATCCTGCTGGTGTTCTTTATTTCCTATAACGTCCTCTCTGGGCAGAAACTGCATGAGGCCATTCTGCTGGCCCCTATGGGGGAAGCGTTAACCATCAGCGCGGGCATCACCATCGTGGTCGGCGGCGCCATTGTTGCCAGCCTGATGACTCCGGACCTGACCCGTTACTCCAAAAACAAACGTCACGTGTTTGGCATTACGCTGCTGACCATTATTGCCGGTGAATTCGTGGTTAACGGCCTGGCGATTTTTATTGCCAAAACGCTCGGCACCGCAGACGTGGTAACGATCATGGCCCAGAGTGCGGGCGGCATCGGTTTGCTGGTAGTGGTATTCTCCACCCTGCGCGTTAACGATCTGAACCTCTATTCGTCGTCCTTGGGCGTGGTGAATGCGGTTGAAGGGATTACCGGTAAAAAGCTGAAATACACCGCAACCACGGTGATTATCGGTCTGTTGGGCACGCTGCTTTCGGTTCTGGGGATCCTGGATCGGTTTGTGGATTTCCTGACCGTGCTGGGCGTGGTATTCCCACCGATCCTCGGCGTCATGCTGGTGGACTATTTCCTGCTGCGCAGCCACCGAGACGCTTTGGACGCCAGCCGCCAGCTTGGACAACTGCCGCAGGAAACGCCGCTCATCGGTTGGGCAGCGATTATCGCCAGCATCGTCGGTAGCGTGATTGGCCTGGTGACGGAATGGGGCGTGCCAACCATTAACTCACTGCTGGCAGCCAGCGTGATTTACTGGCTGTTTAAACGCCTGTTTGGCCGGGCAACCAGCCTGCAAACCGCCTAGTTCCAAGAACGCGAAACAAGCGAGCGCAGCATTCTGCGCTCGCTGAGTTAATCAACCGGTCAGGTCGCGCTACCGGGAATTACAATATTACTGTCCGCCAACGACCCCATCTGATTAAACATCACGCAGGCCGCATCCACGATATGCATGGCAATGGCGGCACCGCTGCCCTCCCCCAGTCGCATATCCAGATGCAGATAAGGTGCCAATTGCAGGTGCTCAAGTGCGGCAGCCGCGCCCTTCTCCGCAGAGAAATGGGACGGCAGCAGGTAATCCCGAGCCTGAGGCGCAATGCCGCAGACCGCCAGCGCAGAGGCATATGAGAGAAAACCATCGAGGATCACCGGCAGACCGGCCGCCGCAGCCCCCAACATCACGCCAGCCATTCCCACCAGATCGTATCCACCCAGCTTCGCCAGTACGTCCAGCGCATCTTGAGTATCCGGCTGATTTACCTCAATAGCCCGGCGCACCACGTCCACCTTGTGGTGTAAACGGTCGCTGGGGAAGTTGGCACCAATGCCGACCACTTCCTGCGGATCGCGGCCGGTAAAGACGCTGACCAGCGCTGCGGCTGGCGTCGTATTAGCCATCCCCAGTTCCCCGACGCCAAACAGCTTCACCCCAAGCGCCGCCTGTTCCAGCGTCAGTTGAGCCGTAGCCAACAGCAACTCCTTCGCCTGCTGGCGCGTCATTGCCGCACCGCGCGCAATGTTACCGCTGCCACGTCCGACTTTCATGTCGATCAGACCCGGCAAGGGGTCGCTGTCGATGCCAACATCCACCAGCTTTACCTCGGCACCAGCATTGGCGGCCAATACGCAGACGCCGGTATTGCCTTTCACCATATTCAGCGCCTGGATCACCGTCACTTCACGCGGTGACACCGCCACCCCTTCGGCATAAACGCCGTGATCGGCCATCATGACGATGATTTGTTTGCGGCTGGCGGCCATCCCACTAAAACCGCGCATCCCGGCTAACTGGGTTGCCAACTGTTCCAGGCGACCAAGGCTGCCCGGTGGCTTGAGCAGGCCATCAATCTTTGCCGCTGCCTGTTGCATGGCAGCCGCGTCCAACGGCTTAATCGAGTCGATTAACGATGACAATGTTTGCATAACTTTATTCTCTGCTTGCAGGCTGCCAATGAGCCTGGCTGTTAAATACTTTTAGCGTGACAAACCCCTGGTTGAGTTCCACCACGCTGTAGGCTCCCTGGGTAAACGGGAAATGCCACATCCCAGCGGCAGGCAGCTTTAGCAGCCCGGCCAGCAGCAGGCTCAGAGAGCCTTGGTGCGCCACCAGCAGACGATCGCCATCGCCCGGTTCGTTCAGCAGACGTTGGGCCTGTTGGTCGATCCTATGTGAAAACAGTGGAAAGGACTCTCCTGCTGGCGGGCAAGCTAGTTGCCAATCCGCCACCCAGTCGGCCCAGGCAGCACTATCCTCCCGCTGTAAATCCTGGTGATGGCGCATCTCCCAGTCGCCAAAATTCATTTCGTTAAAGCCACCGTCGGGTTGGATCACCAGTTCCCGCTGCCCAAGCACGATCTCGGCGGTATGTCGGGCGCGTCTTAACTCACTGCTGATCGCCTGGGTAAAAGGCACCTCGGCCAGCCATTGTGCGATCTGCCTCGCCTGCTGCTCACCTTGTTCGGTCAACGGCAAGTCGGTCATGCCGCAAAATACGCCCTGCCGATTCGCTGCCGTTTGCCCGTGTCGTACCAAAAATAGCCGCATAGCGCCCACTCACAGCAGTGCCAGTAAGAAGATCAACTCGGCAATTTCTATCGCCGCACCCAGGGTGTCACCCGTTTGCCCGCCCAGACGGCGGCGCAAATAGGCCCGCAGCAACAGCACGGCGATCAGCGCATAGCCAAGCGCAAACAGCCCCTGCCCATGCCCTAACAAGGCGACCAAAGCGGCCCCTAGCACCAGAGTGAACAGCGTCTGTCCGCCGCTGATCTTGCCAATGTAAAGGTTCCCCAGCCCATTACCCTCACGGGCATAGGGCTGGCGATACATCATCAACACCACCAGGCTCCGGCAAGCCACTCCTGCTGCCGCCAACGTGGCCAACATCGGTACCCCACGCAGTGCCAGTTCGCTGATCACCAACACCTTGGCCACGACGATAAAGATCAGCGCCAGCCCACCATTGGTACCTAGGCGGCTGTCGCGCATGATCTCCAACATTTTTTCCCGAGTGCGGGCCGAGAACACGCCATCACAGGTATCGGCCAATCCGTCGAGGTGGAAGGCACCGGTCACCAGAGCCAACGCCAGCACGTAGCCCAACGCTGCCAACGGCCCCCCACACCAGGGAGCCAACAGAGTGAATACGGCGCCGCCAATTGCACCGACGATCAGGCCAATCAAGGGGAAACCGACGATGCCACGCTGATAATTGTCCATCGCTAACCCCTGTGTCCAACTGGCAGGCAGCGGGATACGTGTCATCAATTGCAGGGTGGCCCAAAACAGTCGCAAACTCATTTGATCTTGACCTCAATACCAGAAATTACCAATAGCACCGACTCGGCAGCGGCGGCCAAACGCTGGTTAACACGCCCAGCAATATCACGGAAGTGACGTGCCAGACGGTTTTCCGGCACGATGCCCATCCCCAACTCGTTGGTGACCAGATAGATCGCCGCCGGGCTGCGGGCGCAGGCGGCCAGCAAATCGTCGATCTGCCGTTGGATTGCCGTTTCAACCACGGCAAAATCGATGCTTTCCACCGGCGTCTCCCCGGTCAGGTCAAACATCAGGTTGGCGATCAGCGTGGTAATACACTCCAGGATCACCGCCTCTCCCGCCGCCGCCTGTTGGTCGATCACGCTGGCCAGTTGCTGGCTCCCCTCCCAGGTACGCCAATGTGCAGGCCGGGCCTGGCGGTGCAACTTAACCCGTTCGGCCATTTCCTCATCGGTGACCACCGAGGTGGCGATATACAACACCCGGTCACTGACACCACTCGCTAACCTTTCGGCCAGCGAGCTTTTGCCGCTGCGTGCTCCGCCGGTGATCAGGATCATTGGGCCCCCGTTTGTTGGTGCTCGGTCATCAAGCGGTAAATTTTATCCATATCAATATGTTCCCGCATCTTATCGGCCAAGAGATCAAACTGTTGCTGCTTATAATCGGCATAATCGAAAGCCGGGCCGTCATAAACCGGCAACCCTTTACGCTGGCGCAGCTGGTTTAGCAGCGCGCGGCAAAAAGGCGCGCTGTCGAATAGGCCATGAATATAGCTGCCCAGCACGTTACCGGTGGAGTTAACAGCCCCGTCAAAAGCGCTGTCCGGTTGGCCGTTACGTAGGGAAAGGCGGGAGAAAGGCGTAGCCTCTGAGCCAAGCTGGGTGGTGCCCATATGGATTTCATAACCAACGATATCCTGCTCGCCACAGCCAGACCAGAGGCCGGGCAACCCAGGCTCACATTGTGCTGTCACCTGTGTAGTGACTTTTTGCGGTGCGAAGCGGGTGGTAACATCCAGCAATCCCAAACCTGCCATCTGTTCCAAACCGGATTCCACGCCATCAACAATGTGCTTGCCGAGCATTTGGTAGCCGCCGCAAATACCCACGATCTGCACTCCAGCACGGTGCTGATCCTGTAACGCCGCCGCCAACCCGCTCCGTTGTAGCCACTGCAGATCCCCCAGGGTGTTTTTGCTACCCGGCAGGATGATCAGATCGGCACCGGCCAGCGCCGCCGGGTGCGAAACATAGCGCAGCCCTACGTCCGGCTGGGCCGCCAAGGCATTAAAATCGGTAAAGTTGGACATATAGGGCAGCTGTACCACCGCGATGTCCAGCTCATGGCTGCTGCCTGTCGGGGCATACTTACCATTTTGCAACGCCACACCATCCTCATCTTCCAGATCGATATTCAACCAGGGCATCACACCCAGCACCGGCACACCGGTCAGCGCCTCAATCTGCTCCAGACCCGAGTAGAGTAAAGCAATATCGCCACGGAATTTATTGATGATCACCCCTTTCACTCGGGCTTTCTCTTCTGGCTCTAGCAGGGCCAGTGTGCCGTAAATAGCGGCAAACACCCCGCCACGATCGATATCCGCCACCAACAACACTGGCGCATCGGCAATCGCCGCCATGCCCATATTGACGATGTCGCGGTCGCGCAGGTTGATTTCCGCCGGGCTACCAGCACCCTCCAGCACCATGATGTCGTAGCCGCTGGCCAGGCTGTGATACACCTCGCTGATTTGTTGCTGTAACTGCGGCTTGTACTCGTGATAGCTGACCGCGTCCATATTACAGGCCACTTTGCCCATCAGCACCACCTGTGCCTGGCAATCGCTGGTCGGTTTCAACAGTACCGGGTTCATCCGCACATCGGGTGCGATACCGGCGGCTTCGGCCTGAAAAATCTGTGCCCGGCCCATCTCTTCGCCACGGGCGGTAATGCCAGAGTTAAGCGCCATATTCTGCGATTTGAACGGCGCACAGCGATAGCCATCCTGCATGAAGATCCGGCACAGACCGGCCACCAGCACACTTTTACCCACATCAGATGCGGTTCCCTGCACCATCACACACCGTTTCATCACATGTTCTCCGCGTCGCGCTAGCTGAGCCGCGCAAACAATTATTATTTCAAGCGCCAAGCCATAGCAGGCGCAACGCTGCAAACAGCAGCAGAGCCAATAGCGAGGCCGTCATCATCAGACGCGTACTGCGTGGAATATCTGCCAGCTCGATCTCCCGCCGAGCCTCGCCGATCCACGGTTTTTCGACCCGCTGACCAAAGTAGTTACTAGGACCGCCAAGTCGCACTCCCAACGCTCCAGCCACGGTGGCTTCCGACCAGGCGCAGTTGGGGCTGGTGTGCTGATAGCGATCGCGCCAGCCAATGCGAAGCGCCTGGCGAAAGTCCAAACCATTCAGCCAAGCCGCACAGCTCAGCAGTAGCCAGCTAAGCCGGGCCGGTAACCCGTTGGCGAAGTCATCCATCCGCGCCGACACATAGCCGATAGCGCGGTATTTCGGCGTTTTGTAGCCCACCATTGAATCGAGGGTGTTAACCGCTTTATACGCCATCGCCAACGGCGCTCCGCCTATCAGCAAAAAGAACAGCGGCGAAATGACGCCATCCACACTGTTTTCTGCCACCGTCTCCACCACCGCCCGGGTGATTTGCGGTTCTTCCAGGTGTGAGGTATCCCGCCCGACAATCCACGACAGCTTGCGGCGGCTCTCCTCAAGATCGGCACTTTGCAGTGCCCGGTGAACTTCCATGGCAGCCTGTTCCAGACAGCGCCCGGCGAGCAGGGTATAAATCAGCCAGACTTCCGCCAGCCAACCCAACCATGGGTGGATATACTGCATCAGCGTTAAAAAGCCCCAACTGACCAGCCAAACCACCCCGACGACGCCCAGCCACAGCAGCACGCCGCCAAGTTTTAGCGCCCTCTCGCTATGGCAAATCCGGCGGATCGCGCGCTGTAGCGCCGTGATCAGGTTACCGATCCAGCGCACCGGATGCGGCCAGTGTGGCGGGTCCCCCAACAGACTGTCGAGCAGAAAGGCCGCAAACCAGGCTAGCAGCGTCATGGCGCGCACCTTATAGAAGCCTGATGGTGGGTTAATGGCATAAAAAAATCCCGACCTCTCGGGCGGGATTTGGGCGTCAACAGGATACGACCGGGCGGTACAAAATAGCCGCACGTATCTCATGACAACCCCCTTCCCACCGAAGGTGTTGAATGTGTGACCAACTGGCCGGTCTTCTGGCTTAGCGTCATCCTCATCCACTCCCTTCCCAATCCTCAGATCAGTGGCGCAGTGGACTCGTCGGCATCACAGCAGCGGGGGCTGCGGGGGAGTTACACCCCCTTCCCAACCACAACCTGTCATCGTTCAGGGTGTGGGTTATCCAGTTGGCAATAATATGGTTAATAAAACGTTATGGGTTCAATGCACTCAACGCTTCAATTTATCACTTAGTTTTCATCTCGATAGCCTCGACAATGGCCATGCCATAATAACCTGTTGATATGGCGAATACACGCCAAGATCTGGCATTTACCTGGGCGACAGCTTTAGTTTGCAACGGATCAACGGCAATTACCCTGTGCTATCCTGCACGCAAACTTGGCAGGGGAATAGCAAAACCGTGAGTGAACATGGTGGTAACGTACTGGAAATGGCGTTGAAAAACGGCCTGGATCCGGCCGAGATGATTGATTTCAGCGCCAATATCAATCCATTGGGCATGCCCGCCAGCCTGAAGGCGGCGATTATCGAGCATCTGACCAGCGCCGAATGCTATCCCGACGTCGAATATCGGCGTTTGCATGCGGCATTGGCGCGAGTCCATCACTGCCCGCCGGAAAATATCATGGCAGGTAACGGGGCCACCGAGCTGATTTACGCCATAGTGAACCGGCTACGCCCCCGCACGGCGCTGCTTCTTACGCCAGGGTTTGCCGAATACCGCCGGGCATTGCAGCGGATTGACTGCCAGATCGAGGACTTTCCGCTGGATGAAGCCGGTGGTTTTCAACCCGATGAGCGGCTGCTGCAGGTGCTGGCCGAGCGCCAACCGGACTGCCTGTTCCTGGCCACCCCCAACAATCCGACCGGGCTGATGCCTGACCCCACGCTGTTACAGGCCATTGTAGCCTGTTGTCGCCAGCACAATATTGCGTTGATCGTTGATGAAGCCTTTATCGATTTTCTGCCGGATACACCGGGCCTGATCCCGCAAATGGCAGAGTATTCCCGCCTTTATATCCTGCGTTCGCTGACCAAATTCTTCGCCATTCCCGGTCTGCGACTTGGCTATCTGGTCAGCAGCGATCGCGCTGGCCTGCAGCAGATGAAGCAACTGCGCGAACCCTGGACCATCAATGCCTATGCGGCACTGGCCGGCGAAGTGATCCTCGACGATCTCGATTACATCCAGCAAACCCACCAATGGTTGGCAGAGCAGCGTGCTTGGTTGTTTGACGCGCTGACAGCCTTGCCGCACTTGCGCATCTGGCCAGGGGCGGCGAACTATATTTTCTTACGCTGCCTGCGCCCCGGCTATGATCTGCAACAGGCGTTGTTGCAGCACCGCATCCTGATCCGCCACTGTGCCAACTACCCTGGCCTTTCCGCCGACTATTACCGGGTGGCTATCAAAAGCGCAGCGGCTAACCGCAAGCTGATCGCCGCGCTGCAACAGGTGCTGGTGGAGGACTGAGGCGTTTTTAGATATCAAACGTTACCCTTTGATTATTGGAACGGATGCAGCATGGCAATTACGGCGGAGTGGTTGTCTCATACACCAGGCCGTCGCTATTGCCCAACTTAGGGTAATCGAAATCATGGGCTGGAAAGCGGAACAGGCGGTTACGCCAGCGGTCAAACTGCACGCGATAGTTATAGCTATCAGGCAGTTTTTTCATTCTGAACCAGTGCTGGCCGCCATCGGTAGAGACTGTCATATGCAGCGGGTCGTTGAACGCTTTCTCCATCATCAGCAGATCATTACCCGCATAAAGCGTGCCCAAGGCTTTTTTACCGGTTTCCAGCAGCGGTTGCAGCGCGCCATTCTCCCGCAGCCGGTTCAGGCTATAAAGCCACCGTGGCCGCTGGCGTAAGACAAAATCAAAATCCCCTTGCGGGCTGATGTCGGCCGCAACGATATCTCCGCCCACCCACTGGCTGGACTGGATTTGAGCGGATTTCAGATTGAAATCAAGCAGCAATGAAGCAGTTAACCGATCCTCTTCCCCGGTGTTATGGGGCTGATTACTGACGATCACCCGATCGCCGCCGTTATAGTGCCAACTGGCCGCATAGAGAGCAGGCTCGATCCCGCGTTCCGTTAACAACCTGGCCAGATCGAATATCTGTTGCCAATGCTGGCCGAGATCGTCCGACCGGTAGAGTTTATCCTGTTGAACCAGCAGCACGCTCCGCGATCCAGAGAGCCCCAAGAGCTGATAAGTCTGGTTACCACCGGGTGCTTGCCAATGGGGTAACCAACACCAGTTACGCCCACCATCGGCAGAATAAAATACGGCATCTTTGCTATAAGAACGGGTGCCGAACACCACCAGGCAATGCCCCTGAACATCACACTGTTGCTCAGCCACGTAGCCCAAAAAACGGGCGCTGACGCGCAGCTTGCCATTCTCTTCGATGATGAGTTGGCTGACCGGGATCGTGGCACTGTCATCATAGCTCCGGTGCCGGATTGTTCCACGGCCAACCTTTGCCTCCAGCATCAAGCGTAACATGGTGGTATCAGGGGATATCTGCAGGTTTAACAAAGGGGGACCAATGTCTGCCAGCACATCGATCTGCACCGAATTTTCATAGTGAGAGATCAGCGTATTCTGGTCACGCTCAATATCCGTGATCCGCGTATTTATTACATCGCTGATACCCGTTAACAGCACCCCTTGTTGAAAACTGCTCAGGCGTTCCCCACTCATGACTACCGCAGGACGTTCTGCCTGATAGTTTCGCTGCCACTGCCAGTCGGGGGCAAACCCGGCAAAGCTGTCGATATAAAACAGCATCCAGGAAATGATAAGCCCCAATGCCAGCAGGATGATGCGCGTTAGGCTATTGCTGAACATCAGGGGACTTCCTGAATATAGGGTTTGCCACCGTTGCGTTTTTTAAACAACACCAACAGTTGGCGGGCAAAGACAAAGCGCGCCGCACTGAGCGAGTTCCTGCGCGTTATCCAAGTGCAGACCTCCACCAACAGCATGAACACGCAGAAAATCATGATGCTCATCAGAGCAAAGTCATAAAACATGCCTGCGGCGTCCAGCCAGTCCCACTTATCCGGCGCACCGCCCTGCTCCCACCAATCATGCAGGGTGAAAAACACCAGCATCACCAGTAAAAAAGAGCAGCAGCCAAACATCACTTTATACATTAGCTTGAGCTGGTGAAAAGAAACGGCAATCCCGCCGAGCTTGAGATAGGCGCTGCCATCCCTTTCATTACACAGGCCCAGCACCGCATTATCTTGCTGATTGACCACCAACATCAGCGGATCTTCGGCCGCCAGGAAGAACGGATGTTGCCGATAGAACAGCGGATTGAGGTCTTCCATCAGCGAGTTAATTCCGCTACGAAATGAGAACCGCTCTCCATTGCAGCTAAATTGGTACTCGATAAAATCCCGGCGGCTTTTGCCTCCGCCGGTAAAATCGCGGCGGGCGCTAACATCGGCAGCCTCTCCGCTCACGCTGGTCAAGGTGACTTTATCGGTCAATAGCAAATCATTCGGCTGCAGCGCATCCAGATCGTTAGCCAATTCTTTGCTGGCCTGTAGTGACGGCGCACCGCCCCCCGGCTCGGTTAATGATTCGGTGGTGGTAAGGCAAAGGGACGTGTCGCCTTGTTTGACGCTCTCCAGCCCTTTTAACAACTTACGCGTATGACGGCTGGTTCCCACCATCAGCGTATGTAACGAAGCCACGAACCACCAGCAGCCAAAGATGAAAACAAAAAGCAGTAGCACCATCACCCAGATATTCAGCAACTGGAAATAACCCACCGCTGAGAGCGTCATCACCATGATCGCGCCGACCAGCTTCATCAACGCAACCGGTTTGCTAATGTCGGCCAGCTTCGGTTGCAGCTCCCCCTTTTCAGGCGAAACCAGCCAATGCAGCCAGTAGCTACCATCAGCCAACTGATGGGCACCGATATACACGCGATCTCCCGATACCAAACGGTATAACACTTTGGCATCAACAAACTGTTTGCTGTAGGTATAGAACACCTTGTCCCCGGCCAAAATGCGCCGTAGCTTACTTGCGCTGGGCGCGTTGAGATCGTGGCGGATAAAAGACAGCTCATAGAAGCAGATTTTTTTCATGGTTGCTAACGACCAGGCACGGATTAAAAACGATGATCGAGCAGCTTATCCTGCTCTACGGGATAGGCTTTACCATCGAACTTGAGCTCGACGCGGGTCTTGGCAACGACTTTGTTGCTTTCCACGCAATCCTCCCCTTTTCTGCTCGCCCCCTTGTGCGTCGCTATGGTCTGTAGCTGCAGATCCTGGAAGCCGTTATGTGCGCTCTTGCCAAGCGCCAATGCGCGATTGGTCGCGGCGAAATCCCCGACACACTGGCCATCCCACTCACCGCTATATTCATTCATGGTCAGATTATTAAGCACCAAAGTGACTTGCTGATCTTGCAGGGTATAGAGGTTAAGGCGTTCGATGCTGATGGGATTGACCGAGGAAGCTCCCCGGTGGTCAAAGCGCACCCCGAAAGCGCGTATCGCCGGAGACAATTGGTAGCGTGCAGTGTCAATGGTCACGCTGCGGGTAGAAATGGCATCATCCATAATCGCCCTGGGATGATATTTGCTGGCCAGCACCTTGCCGGACTGGCTATCGACCACCAAGACTGCGACGTCATAGTCGGTAAAATCAGGTTGGGTCTCCTCCTTGGGCTCCAGCATCAGCACCGCAATGGTTTTATCCGGGGCATAGGGCCACACCTTGCAGGTGGATAGCTCGGTATTCATGGTCGCTTTGGCGGCAAAGGGCTTAGCCAGATCGGCAAGGAGAGGCTGGCAATCGGCCAGAGAAGAAAAAGAAACCAGGCATAACGAAAGTAAACCTATAACCCTGTTCATAGCAACGTTCCCTGTAACTCTTGAATTAACTCATGCAGTTAAAAGTTGTGCGGAAGATAGCGCAGTACCAAGCGCACTTGGTGTGCAGGGAATCTAACTATAAAATAGGCACAAATCCAGCCGCTTGTTATTTTTTGAGATAAACAGGGTGACTGCTGGCAGCTATCGCAAAGTCACTGCCAGCAAACCATGGTGAGTAATTGGATAAACTCAGATCACTCCACTGAGCAGGCCGATCCCCAGCAGCGATGAACCGCCGCCAATCACCCGCGCCCAGCCGCTATGCGTAGACGAAGACGCCAGCAGATAGCCGATACCCAACCCAGCCACGTGCAGCAACACCGTTGCAATCACCATACCGGAAAGCGCCGCCACCGAATGGGAAAGCTCCGCACCGTGGGCCAGACCGTGGAAGATGGCAAAAGCACCAATAATCAGCGCGCCCGTTATCGCCGACAGTTTCAGCTGTAAGGCAACCATCACCCCTATGCCCAACAGCGAGGCGGCAACGATAAACTCAGTGCCTGGCACGGTCACGCCTGCCATGCCAACCAGCGCACCGGTCAGCAATAAACCGGCAAACACCAGCGGAGCCAGCCACCACCGTTTGGTGTTCATGGCACTCCAGATACCCACCAGAACCATGGCGACCAGATGGTCCATCCCGGTCAGCGGGTGGATAAAGCCTTCGGTAAAGCTTAATACGTGATGAGCGCCACCGTCATGGCCCACATGGGCAAAGGCCAGCATGGGGAACAGCGCCAGTAGGGATACAGCCACAGCTTTGACATTAATACGCATAATGAATACCTAAATTTTCCAGTGAATGAAGGTGATGTTTTTACTCGTGAAAACAGTTGATTACGTTATAAATTCATCCTTATGCTTGCCTGAAATAAGTCGATTGGCGGCAATCAGCGCCTGTCCCAAGGCCAACCCACCATCTCCTGCCGGTAGGCGGGATGGCAGTAAGACCTGTGTTCCGTCCAACTGCTGAAGCAAGAGTTGCCGCAACAGCGCGTTATGCATGACTCCACCGGACAGCACGACGGTATTGATGCCGTATTGCTGCATGGCTCTACGGGCCAGTGCGGCAAACCCTTGGGCCAAGGCAACATGAAACGCATAAGCGCGCTGCGCCGGGGGGGCCTGATAGGCCAGCCATTGCCGCCAGAAAGTAGCCAGATCCAGCTGATTATCGAGCAACGGCAACGAAACCGGCGGTTGATGAGGCGGACTTTGCCATGCCAAGGCTTCCAACTGGCAGGCGGCCTCCCCCTCCCAGGAAAGTTGTTGCGGCACGATCTGCAATGCTGCGGCCACCGCATCAAACAAGCGCCCGGCCGAAGAGGCCAACGGCGAGTTGATTTGCCGCTCGACCGCCCGCAGTAAGATCGTCGCCTGCGGTTGAGGGATCGCCGCGGCCTCTGGCAACGTCTGCCAATCGGGGACAAAACGCTGTAACTGGGCCAACAGGTTGCGCCATGGCTGGCGGGCGGCAACATCGCCCCCCGGCAATGCCACTGCGGGCAACCCACCCAGATGTTCACAATGCTGATAATCCACCAGCAGACATTCTCCGCCCCACAGTTGCCCGTCAAGGCCATATCCCAGCCCATCCAAAGCCAGACCAATCACCTTACCGCCGTCGCGCGGCCAACCATGTTCCGCCAGGCAGGCAACCAGATGGGCATGATGATGCAACGTGGTGACGCAAGGGATCGCCAGCTCTGCCGCCAACGCCTGGCCCTGCTGATGGCTGAGATAACCGGGGTGGGCATCGATGGCGATCGCCTGCGGCACCACGCCGTAGATTTCACCAAACAGCGCAAGCAGTTGCTGCTGCTGTTGCCGGGTGGCTTCATCCCCCAGCGAGCCTAAATGCTGGCTGACCACCGCCTTGTCACCCCACAGCAGGCAAAAGGTGTTCTTGCTGTCGGCCCCCAGCGCCAGAATGGCCGGTTGGGCGGTAAAGCCAGGGGGGAGAGGCATCGCATCCGGGACATAGCCACGTGCCCGCCGCAGCATCTCACTGCCCTGCTCGGTCAAGCGTATTAAAGAGTCATCGGCTCGCTGGACGATCTCGCGGTTATGCAGCAGCCAGACGTCGGCCACGCCAGCGAGTTCTTCCAGTGCCTGCTGGTTGCTCAACGCTGGTGGTTTACCTGCCGGGTTGCCGGAGGTCATCACCAGTGGCCGCGCAACCTGTTGCAACAGCAGATGTTGCAGCGGATTGGCCGGTAACATCACCCCTATCTCATTAAGCCCCGGCGCAATCTCGCCACACAAGGGGCTCTGTGGGTGAGCCGCCACCAGCACTATCGGGGCTGGTGGGCTACGCAACAGCTTTAACAGTGCCGTCGGTTCCGCGACCTGAACACATTGTTGCAGCCAGTAGGTATCCGGCATCATCACCGCCAGAGGCTTGGCCGGGCGATGTTTGCGAGCTCGCAGACGCTGGACCGCAGCAGGGTTGGTAGCGTCACAGGCCAGATGAAAACCGCCGATCCCCTTCACTGCTACGATCTGCCCGGCAATCAGCGCCTGCGCGGCCAGTTGCAGTGCGTCATCGGCGCTGGCGGTGGTTTGGCCTGTGGCATCACTGAGCCACAGGTGCGGGCCACACTCCGGGCAGGCGGTAGGTTGTGCATGAAAACGACGGTCGGCAGGATCCTGATACTCCGCCAGGCACTGCGGACACAGCGGAAAAGGCTGCATCGAGGTATTGGGCCGATCGTAGGGCATCCGGCGTATGATGGTAAATCGTGGGCCGCAGTGGGTGCAGTTGATAAACGGATAGTGATAGCGCCGATTATGCGGCATGTTCAGCTCTGCCAGGCAGGCATCGCAGGTGGCCGCATCCGCCACGATATGGGTATCCACTTGCCCCGCGCCGCTGCTGGCAATGGTGAAACTCGCTGGCTGCTGCGGCCAGTTAAAAGGTGTAGAGGTGACGCTATCGATCCGCGCCAGGGGTGGACACTCTTGCGGCAATACCCGCAAAAAATCCGTTATGGCTGGCGATTGCCATAGCTGGACGATTACCCCGGCTCCGTCATTACTGACCTCGCCGCACAGGTTAAAGCGCCTCGCCAGCAGCCAAACATAGGGACGAAACCCGACCCCTTGTACCTTGCCCTTGATCCGCAGGCGAAGGCCATTGCTGCTGGCGATATTCTCCGGCTCAAAATCTGCCATGTTGTGTTAACTCTCCTGTTGCACTGGCGATCTTTTCCGCGCTTCCTAAAAGGGAAGAAGGTGATTCGGAGCCTCGGTCAGTTATCGTGATCAATCTGTATTTCCCTCACCCCAACCCTCTCCCTAAGGAGAGGGAGCTGCTTTGGTGTCGTTAGCGGGTCCTGTTATCCCTCACCATCGGCTGTGGTCAAGTGATCCTCTGCCACAAACGCAAACTCGATCGGGCCCCTCTCCCTGTGGGAGGGTTAGGAATACCCACACGCTTCCGCCAACCGAATCACTAACAGATCCGTGGCAGAGGCTCATCCAACGGCAGATCCAGCCGACGGGAAACCCCGAACAACCCGGTGAGGCTCACCTGCTGCCGCTCGGTGGTACGGCCAATCACCGCCGCATCGCGCCCCAGCGGATGCTGATGCAGAGCAGCCAACACTTCAGCCTCAGCCTCGGGGGCCACCACCAACACCAGCTTGCCTTCGTTGGCAAAGTTGAGCGCATCCAGCCCCAGCAGTTCGCAAATCCCCCGCACCGCCGGTTTCAACGGCAGCGCCGCCTCTGAAATCGCCATGCCACAGCCGCTAGCGGCGGCAAACTCATGCAGCACCGCCGTCACGCCGCCGCGAGTCGCATCGCGTAAAGCACGCACTCCGGCAATCGGTAACAATGGAGCAATCAGCGGAGCCAACAGTGCGCAATCGCTGCTTAATTCACTCTCCAGGCCCAGCCCTTCACGCAGATTCAGAATGGTTGCGCCGTGATCGCCCAAGGTGCCGCTGACGATAATGCTGTCACCCAGGCGGATGTTAGCGGCCCCCCAATGGACGCCAGCCGGGATGGTTCCTAACCCGGTGGTATTGATAAAGATTTTGTCTGCCGCACCGCGGGGTACCACTTTGGTATCGCCGGTCACAATCTGGATCCCGGCCTGCTGCGCCGTGCTGGCCATCGACTGGACGATGCGTTCCAGCGTGGCATACGGCAACCCTTCCTCCAGGATCATGGCGCAGCTCAGATAACGCGGCTGGGCACCACTGACGGCTACGTCGTTAGCAGTGCCGCAAACCGCCAGTTTGCCGATATCACCACCGGGGAAGAAAATAGGATCGATAACGTAACTGTCGGTCGATACGGCCAAACGATCGCCCGAGATGGCGAGCTCATCCAGTGAGATTCGTGCCTGATCTTCCCGCGCATTTAACGCCGGATTGGCAAAGGCGGGCAGCATGAGTTCTTCAATCAGGGATTGCATGGCGCGGCCACCGCTGCCATGGGCCAGGGTAATTTCCCGCCCGTTGTTCACTTCACGCATTATGCGGTCTCCCTGCGATACTGATAGTAAGCCGAACAGGCCCCTTCTGAGGACACCATCAAGGCACCAAAGGCGTTCTCCGGGGTACATTGTTTGCCAAACAGCGGGCAGGCATCCGGTTTGCAGCGCCCGGTCAACACTTCACCACAGCGCGAACGCGGATCGTCCGCTACCCGCTGCGCCTGTGGTTTAAACCGCAGTTCGGCATCAAAATCCGCATACTCCGGTTTGATCTGCACGCCAGAGTGGGCAATCTCGCCCAAGCCGCGCCATTCGCTGCTCTCTTTCAGGCCAAACACTTCTGCCATCGCCCGCTGAGCCAGAAGATTGCCCAGTTCGGGCACGATGCGCCGGTATTGGTTTTCTACCGCGCAGCGGCCATCACGCAGCTGTTCCAGCAACATCACCAAACCTTGCAGAATGTCCAACGGCTCAAAGCCGGTCACCACCAGCGGCTTATGATAATCCGCAGCGATAAACTGATAGGGTGCGTTGCCGATCACCATGCTGACGTGGCCCGGTGCCAGGAAGCCGTCGATGCGCACATCGGGCTGCTGCAACAGGCTGCGTAAGGTGGGGATCAGGGTGATATGCTGGCAAAACAGGGTGAAATTGCTCAACTGACGCTGGCGGGCTTGCTGCAACGTTAAGGCGCTGGCGGGCATGGTAGTTTCAAAGCCCAGGCCAAAAAACACCACTTCGCGCTGGGGGTTATCCGCCGCCAGCTGTAACGCATCCAGCGGCGAGTACACCACCCGGATATCGGCACCACGGCGGCGAGCATCCAGCAAAGACCCATTGCGACCAGGAACCCGCATCGCATCACCGTAGGTGCAGAAAATCACCTCCGGATGGGCGGCAATCTCCAGGCAGCTATCAATGCGCCCCATCGGTAATACGCAAACCGGGCAGCCGGGGCCGTGGACAAATTCCAGGCTTTCCGGCAACAGTTGGTCAAGACCAAACTTGAAGATAGCGTGGGTGTGACCACCGCAGACCTCCATCACCTGTAACGGCAGGCGCTGCGACTGGGGAATGGCTTGCATCAGCGTTTCGATGCGCCGTAACAGCGCTTGGCACAACGCCGGATCGCGGAATTCATCAACGTAGCGCATTGGCATCCTCGTCATCCCGTGCCAGCCCGACGGCGCGCATATGCTGCAATGCTGCCAGCGTTTCCAGCGCTTCCTGCTCATCGAGCAGGCTCATGGCAAAGCCGACGTGCACCAACACCCACTGGCCGATCAGTTCCTGCGATGAGCCTTCACAGACCAGCGCAATATTGATCCTGACCGCCACGCCGCACACGTCGGCCCAGGCCAGTTGGTGGATATCCTCCCCGACTGCGGTCACCTTACCGGGCACTCCGAGGCACATTATTGCTCCCCCAGCCAGTTCAGCCAGAGATCCATTCCCTCACCGCTGGTGGCCGACAACGCGATCACCTGGATGGACGGATTAACCTGACGGGCAAAGGCGATGCAGTTTTCCACCGAGAAGTTTACATAGGGCAGCAGATCGATCTTGTTGATGATCATCAGCGTAGCGGCGGCAAACATATGGGGGTATTTCAACGGCTTGTCTTCCCCTTCCGTCACCGACAGCACCGCGACCTTGTGCCGTTCGCCCAGATCGAAGCTGGCCGGGCAGACCAGGTTGCCGACGTTCTCGATAAACAGCAGGCTGTGATCCTGCAAATCCAGGCGGTGTGCCGCGTCGTGTACCATCTGCGCGTCCAGATGACAGCCCTTGCCGGTATTAACCTGAATGGCCGGTACGCCGGTGGCGCGAATACGCTCGGCATCGTTACTGGTTTGCTGATCGCCCTCAATCACCGCGCAGGGTAATTTGCCCGCCAATCGTTCCAGCGTGGCCGTTAGCAAGGTAGTTTTGCCCGAACCTGGGCTGGAAACCAGGTTCAGCACCAGAATATGTTGCGCGGAAAAGTGTTCGCGGTTGTGGGCCGCCAGATGGTTATTCTTGCTCAGTACGTCCTGTTCAATCTGCACCAGACGGCGCTGCCCGATACCCGGTGCGTGGCTCCCCGCCTCGCCGTGCCCATAGTGTAGGTCTTGCGAATGCGGTTGCACCTCTGGCGTAAAACGTTCCGCCGCAGCGACACCCGCGTAATGGTGATGTACATCGCCTTGATGGTGATAGTGATGATGGTGATGGATCACTATGCCTGCCGGTGCTTGATGTTCCCCGTCGTGATGATGATCAGGATGATGGTGGTGAGCATCATGATGGTCGTGATGATGGTGGTCGTCGTGGTGATGATGTTCGTCACCTTCGATGGTTTTTTCGCCACTGGCGCAACCGCAAGTCGTACACATCGTTATTCACTCCTCAAAATTATTCCACTTCCAGCTGCTTTAACCGCAGGCTGTCACCGCTCTCAACGCGCAGCTGGTGGCTACCACACTGTGGGCAACCTTCATCATGTTTTTCAATCTGCACGCTCATGCTGCAACTCCAGCACCAGGCGCGGGCCGGCTGGTAGTCCAGCAATAACTGGCACCCCTCTGCCAGCGTATGGCGGGATGCCGAGGCGAAGCTGAAACGCAGCGCGTGCTCTTCAATACAGGAGAGCGCCCCAATTTCCAGCCACACCGCCGTCACCCGTTTAGCTCCGTGCTGCCGAGCCTGCTGTTCAATCAATTCCATCGTGCTCAGGCACAGGCTGATTTCATGCATCTATGCCGTTCTCTGTGACAGGCCAAATAGCGCCCTGCGCCCCGGATTACTGGGGATGTTGCCATCCACCACCGGTAGCGAAAGCGCCATCCGCGCGCTCTGTTGTGCCAACGCCAGCGCCTGCTCGGCCCCCAGATGGCGATCCAACGGAGACATCAGTGAACAGGCCAGGTATTGCCCGCAACCCGCAATCTCACCGACGATGAACCGCACGCTGCCGCAAGGCAGGCTTAACGCCAACTTGTCTCCCACTGCATGGGGCTGCCAAACCTGTTCAGGACCGGGCAACACCAGCAGGCTAAGCATCCACGGCGTGAGAATGGTGCCGACCCACTGCCGTTCAAACAGCTGAAAGCCACAGGCACGCACCGGGATTTGCGGTTGGAAAAACGGCAAATCCTGCATCTCACCGTCGGCAATCGCCTGAAAGGCGGTTTCCAACAGCGCGCTGGGGTTGAGCTGAAAACCGTTAGTCACAGTCTGCATTGGCCACCTCTTTTGGCTCCGCCACCACGCCGCTCTCTTGCAGCGCCAGCAACACCTGGGCCAACGCTGGCTCAATCGCCTGGCTGACCACGGCGCTCAGTCCAATTCCGGGCTCCAGCGACTCTGGCACCACGCCCACCAGGGTGAGCCGACGGGGAAACTCATCCGTCAGCCGCAGCGCCATCAGCACGTCGGAAAGCCCCAGTTGATGGGGCGAAACCTTACGGGTAAACAGCGCCGGGATCTCTTCGTCATACAGCACGGCGACGCTGCCCGGAGCAGCACCGGTCAACACCGCGTCCGCCACAATCAGATGATCGCGATCGGCCATCATTTCCATCAGTTCCATCCCCGAGGTGCCGCCGTCCAGCACCTCAACATGGGCCGGTAAACGATAGCGCTGCTCAAGGGCTTCGACGATGCGCACGCCCACCGCTTCATCGCCCAACAACAGATTACCTATGCCTAATACCAAGATTCTCATTACAGCACCTTGACCCTGGTCACTTCATTGCCAGTGGTGTCTACAATATGTACCGCACAGGACATGCACGGGTCGAACGAGTGGATAGTTCGCACCACCTCCAGCGGTTTGCTCGGATCGGCCACCGGCGTGCCAACCAGCGAGCGCTCGTAAGGACCGGGCTCATCGTTAAAGTTGCGTGGCCCGGCGTTCCAGGTTGAGGGCACTACCGCCTGATAGTTGGCGATCTTGCCGTCCTTGATGACCACCCAGTGCGACAACGCGCCGCGCGGGGCTTCGATAAAGCCCACGCCCCGGATCTCACCGGTCAACGGAATATTCGGTGGGATAAAGGTTTCGTGGTCGCCGCTGCCAATGTTGCTCACCAACGCCTGCCACTGCTGGCCCAGGGTTTCATGCAGTACGCAGGCATGTACCGTGCGCCCGACAATGCGGCCCAGGGTCGACGGCAACTGATCGGCGGTTAACGCTTTGCCGGTCAGGGCCTGGTAATTGCTGTTGACCTTGGCAAAATATTTCTGGGTTGGCGGGTGCTCGGCTTGCAGGGTACACATCAGCCAGGCCAACGGCCCCATCTCTACCGCTTTGCCGTAGAAGGTTGGCGCTTTAACCCAGGAGTATTTGCCATCTTCCTGCCAGCCGGTGTATTTAGGCCTCGTCAGCCCTTCCCACGGTGCCAGCGGTTCATCGTCCTGATACCAGGCGTGCTTGCCGCTCTCCTGAATACCCTTGATCAGATACTCATCGCGCTGGTTGGCGATCGGTCGGAACTTGCCGTTCTCCAGATAGCCCCCCGGCATCAGGAACTGGTCGCCTTTACGATCGATCGGCAGTTCCGGCACGCAGAGATAGCAGTCCGAGCCTTTGCCGAGGGTTAGCCACTCAGGGTAATGCGCCGCGATCACCGCGCTGTCCACCAGGTAAACCTGCTCGATAAAGTCGCCCAGGCGGTCGATAAAGGTTTTCAGGTACATCAGGCGCTCAAGGTTCAGCACGCTAGGCGCATCGAGGTTGATCGGGTTAGCCACCCCGCCCACCGCCAGGTTCTGGATATGCGGCGTTTTACCGCCCAGTATTGCCACTACGCGGTTGGCATCACGCTGGCATTCCAGCGCCTGCAGATAGTGGGCGACGGCGATCAGGTTAATCTCCGGCGGTAACGCCATAGCCGGGTGCCCCCAGTAGCCATTGGCGAAGATGCCCAGTTGGCCGCTGGCGACCAGATCTTTAATCTTCTGTTGCACTCGGGTGAACTCGGCAGCGCTGTTCAACGGCCAGCTAGACAGGCCACTGAGCAAATCGGCAGCCTTCTGCGGATCGGCCTTCAGCGCCGAGGTGACGTCCACCCAGTCCAGCGCCGAGAGCTGATAGAAATGCACGATATGGTCGTGAATGCTGTGGGCGGCGGCAATGATATTGCGGATGTACTGGGCATTGACCGGGATCTCCATCCCCAGCGCATTTTCCACCGTCCGCACGGAGGCTAACGCGTGAATGGTGGTGCACACGCCGCAAATCCGCTGGACGATCATCCACGCGTCACGCGGGTCGTTACCTTGCAGGATCTCTTCCATTCCGCGCCACATGGTGCCGGAGGACCAGGCTTTAACCACCTTGCCGTCTTCGATTTCACAGTCGATGCGCAGGTGGCCCTCAATACGGGTGACGGGATCAATGGTGATGCGTTGGCTCATGCTCTACCTCTAACTGGTTGTTTTCATTCTTATGTTGATGCGCAGGCAGCACCGGTAACAACCGGATCAACAGGATGTACGCACAAACTTCAATTGCCACAAAGCCGATGGAGATCAGCAGTTCGCTGGCCGTCGGGAAATAGTGGTAGCCATTGCCAGGGTCGTAGGCCAGCAACGCGTAATTCAGCCGCCAGAACGACGCTCCGCAGACCATGCTCAGCGCGCCGAGAAACAGCAGGCGTGAGTTGCGGCGGTTACGCTTCCAGCGGAACATCACCAGCGGCACCAACATCAACAGCGTTTCCACCCAGAACGAGATGGCAAAGCGATCGAGATGCCACAGATAGTCCGTTTTGCCGCGCCAGATCAGCTCCCCAAAGCGCAGCACAATAAACAGCAGTAAGAACCCATCGATGATGTAGGTCATGCGGGCAAACAGCGGCGTTTCCTCGGGCCCTTTCCCCCGCAGCCCGGCCTGCACCAGCGAGCCTTCAAATATCACTATCGAGAAGCCCAGAATGCCTGCCGTCAACAGCGAGAACAGCGGTAGCATTTCGTAGCTTTGCCACAGCGGGTGGATTTTGATCCCCGCCGCAATCATCAGCGAACCCATCGAGGATTGGTGCATGGTTGGCAGCAATGCGCCCAGGGCGATCACCAGGAACATCACCTTGTTGAGCCGTTTGAGCGACACCTTCCAGCCCAGCCGTTCCAGCAGCGCCGGGGCGAACTCCAGCGCCACGATGCCCACGTAGATCGTCATACAGACCGCGGTTTCAAACAGCACCGACGAGGTATTGAAATGGCCGGGAATATAGAAGTAAGGCAGGTTCCAGTAACGGCCGACGTCGATGGTGATCGACAGCCCGCCCAGCGAATAGCCGAACAGGCTGGCCAACAGCGCAGGCCGCACCAGCGGGTGATATTCCCCCCGGTTGAACACATACACCGCCCAGGCCAACGCCCAGCCGCCGCAGGCCAAACCGGTGCCCACCAGCAGATCGAATGCGATCCAGATACCCCATGGGTAGCCGCCGTTCAGATCGGAAACATCGCCCAACCCCAACACCAGACGTTTGAGGATCAGCAACAGGCACAGCACCACAAACGGTGCCAGCATCATCACCGGCCAGCTCACCAGCCGCCCGCCGAGTGGCTGCGTTTTATGCGTCGTCATGTTTATCTTCCTTCTTGTCCTGACGCTCGTTACGCTGGTTACGCTGCACCAGGAAAGTGATCCCGGCCAGAGCGGCAAACGGCAACACCATGCCTTTGTACAGCGTGTGCTGGATATGCTCGGAACGTGCACCGGTTGACAACTCCTCCAGCGCTGGCAAGCCGAGATCCTCGAAAGGCACGCCGGTCAGTACCAGCACCTGCGTTCCGCCGCCCTCGTGCTCGCCATACAGGTGTGGTTGGTAATGCGGCACCGGGTGTTCGTAATGGTCGTTGCCTTGTAGGGTTTGGCGCGGGTAACGGTAATTCTCACCGGGCTTACTGGCCAGACGCTGCTTGGCTTCGGCCATTAACTGCTCGCGGGTGCCAAAGATCACCGCCCCGGTTGGGCACACCTCGACACAGCCTGGCAGCCCGCCCTGATCCAGCCGGGCAACGCCTTTCTGGTTACAGAGTTCGCATTTGTGGATCTTGCCGAACGGGTTGTCGTAGTCGTATTTCGGCACGTTGAATGGGCAGCCCACCATGCAGTAGCGGCAGCCGGTGCAAACATCCGGGTTGTAATGCACGATGCCGGTTTTGGCATCTTTGTGCAGCGCCTGAACCGGACAGACAGAAACGCAGTTGGGGTCGACACAGTGCATGCACTGTTTTTTGATATAGGCATAGCCGTTGTCCACCTGGTCTTTGTGCTTGCCGTCTCCGCTGGTCCACACCTGAATAATGTTGTTGGTGTAAGGGCTGAGCTTGTCGTTGTTCGACCAGGTCGGTTCGGTACCCGCGTAGGCATAGGTTTCGCCATGCGGTTCATCGGTATGGTTGATACGTTGGCATTTGCTGACACAAGCCTGGCAACCTACACACAGGGTCGAGTCATACAGCATGCCCAGCGAGTTGGGGATGGGCGGCTTGTTCTCCGGCCCGGCCTGCGCCGCAGGGGCAACCCCTGCCAACATTGCGCCACCGCAGGTCAGTTTTAGAAAGTTACGTCGATTCACGGCTTACTCCTTGCTTGGCGGCTGCTCGTCGTCTTTACGCTGCGTTTTTTGCTGCCGCCCCAGCTCTTTCACCGCCATCAGGCTGACACCGGCAACCAGGCCGACGACACCGCCAAGCAATCCCATCGCCGTTGGGCTGACATGCCCGCCTTCAACGCTACCCACCTCGGGTTTGGCGTTGCGGGGGGTAGGATTTTCGACGCTGGCCAACTGGGCGATCCCTTTGGTAAAGCCGATACCCTGCTCGTTACAGCCGTAGCAGGGATGACCGATCCCGACCGGCCAGATGCCACCGCCCACGTCGCAGAACTCCAGCGTTGAGCAGTTGCCATAAGTTTCTGGCCCCTTGCAACCAAGGTGATACAGGCACCAGCCCTGCCGATGACCTTCATCACCAAACTGTTTGGCAAAACGCCCGGCGTCAAAGTGCGGACGGCGCTCGCAGTTTTCATGGATCAGACGGGCATAGGCGAACTCAGGGCGATTTTTAGCATCCAGCGCCGGTGGCCGTTGATAGGTGATGATATGGGCCACCGTCGCCAGGAAGTTGTGCGGGTTAGGTGGGCAGCCGGGGATGTTGATCACGGTTTTGCCGGGTAAAATATCTTGCAGGCTGACCGCACCGGTCGGGTTAGGACCGCTAGCCGCGACGCCGCCCCAGGCAGCACAGGAGCCGATGGCGATCACCGCAGCGGCATGCTCTGCCGCATTACGGATATGCTCAACGATCGGCTTACCCGCCACCATGCAGTAGACGCCGCCATCCTTCATCGGAATGGAGCCGTCGACCACCAGTACGTATTTCCCTTTGTATTGCTCAATCGCGCGGTGCTTGTTTTCTTCCGCCTGTTCACCGAACGCAGCAGAGAGGACTTCGTGATATTCCATGGAAACCACGTCAAGCAACAGGTTCTCGATCGTTGGGTGAGTGGCCCGTAACAAGGATTCCGTACAGCCGGTACATTCCTGAGCCCCGATCCAGATGACCGGTGGCCGCTGTGGCGAACCTACCGAGTGGGCTATTTCGGCGGCGGCTTTGGTGCTGAGCCCCATGGTGGCGGCGAGTGCCGCACATAACTTCATAAAATCGCGGCGATTCACGCCATCCCGGAAAAATGTTTGATTTTCCCTTATCATTATTATCTATCCCCTGTTGATGACCGACATACAAGCCCGTAAACACAGTGTGCGGGTGGTTAATATATTGTTATTTTCCGGCTACCCTGAGTTGATCTTTATCAACCTTTGCGGAGGTAACAGTTAATATTTGCGTAACATGAGAAAAATCGCTTCAGCAAAAAATATTTTTCTTGCATATTTATCTCGCTAGATTTATTCGCGCACGTATTTAAATAACAATAACTCTCATTATCTTTTAAATAAAAATCCTAACGCCATTAAATAACCCACAAATCAAACAACAACAATAATAATGTATTCTCTTGCATAGTTTTGTAACAATTAATATCTCCCCGGCTTCAGCATAAGCTTTACGACACAATCAAGCGTGATGAGTATAGAAAAGGCCGGGGCAGGAAAACACGTAATATGCCGTTTTAGTTTAAAATTTTATTGCAGAGTCATCGGCGGGGTCATGCATGGCAATGATATTGCATTATGCCGCTATTTTATCGGATGCTGCGTGCATCAGTGACGGTTGGCGGGCGTTGGTCTTTATGCGAACCCGTAGGAATAAAGCAATAAATGACTTTGCTAATCCCTCTGCCAAGCGCGCAATGGGGGGCTTATGTTGCACGAGGCCATAACAATATTGTACCGCCGCTGGATATAATTCACCAACATCCCCTAATTCCACCAACCAAATATGCTACAGATTAAGACTCCGGCCTGAACACAACAATTGCTGCTATAGAAAAAAGGCAACCATCCTGCTTTATTCGCTTGCGCAAAGCGAAAACTTGACCTCAAGCAAACTTCAACTAGCCCGCGCGTGGGTATACTTATTAAGAGGTAATCCAATTATCAAGCTGATAGATGAATTTGCATGGCGAATATTATCAATGCAAATTCATTAATGCAGACGACTTTACTCGCTACAGGTTAGCACTTTTAATAGATCACACCACGGTTGCCTGGCTTAAAACGTCTTGCCAAGAGACATCATGGGTTAATAACAAACCAGACATCAGGCGTTATCGGCAAAGAAATAGGCCAGCACAGGGAGCACTATCATGAACGATAACAACATCCCCGACCTGCTTCATCACCCGTTCAGCCGCCGTAAGCTAATCAAAACCGGCTCGGCTACCGGCTGCTTACTGGCCGCCACCTCAGGGCTGGTGTTGCCCTTCCGTAAAATCGCCGCCGCCGAGCCGTTGCCAAATCCCCAACAGCCGCAAGACAAGGTGGTCTGGAGTTCTTGCACCGTAAACTGCGGTAGCCGCTGTGCACTGCGCCTGCACGTGCGGGATGACGAAGTATACTGGGTGGAAACCGACAACACCGGCGACGATCACTATGGCAACCACCAGGTGCGGGCCTGCCTGCGCGGGCGCTCTATCCGCCGCCGCATGAACCACCCGGACCGGCTGAAGTACCCGATGAAACGCGTCGGCAAACGCGGCGAAGGCAAATTCAAACGCATCAGTTGGGAAGAGGCGCTGGATACCATCAGCGGCCAGTTGAAGCACACTCTGGCGGAATACGGTAATGAGGCGGTGCACGTGCTGTACGGTACCGGGGTCGACGGCGGCAATATCACCAACTCCAACGTGCCTTATCGCCTGATGAACTCCTGCGGTGGCTTCCTCAGCCGCTATGGCAGCTACAGCACCGCGCAGATCACCGCCGCCATGCCCTACCTGTACGGCGCACAGCAGGGCAACAGCCCGGATGATATCGCCAACAGCAAGCTGGTGGTGCTGTTTGGCAATAACCCGGCGGAAACCCGCATGAGCGGTGGCGGAGTAACCTATTATCTGGAGCAAGCCAGGGCAATCTCTAACGCCAAGATGATTGTCATCGATCCGCGCTATACCGATACCGCCGGTGGCCGTGAAGATCAGTGGGTGCCGATTCGCCCGGGCACCGATGCGGCGTTGGTTGCAGGCATAGCCCATGTGTTGATCAGCGAAAACCTGGTGGACCAGCCGTTCCTGGATAGATACTGCATAGGTTATGATGAAACCACCCTGCCCAGCAGCGCGCCAAAAAACGGCCATTACAAAGCCTATATCCTCGGCCAGGGTGACGATGGTACCGCCAAAACGCCAGAGTGGGCGGCTCGTATTACCGGGATACCGGCCAACACCATTATCCAACTGGCCCGCGAAATCGGCATGACCAAACCGGCCTATATCTGCCAGGGCTGGGGGCCGCAGCGTCACGCCAACGGAGAACAAACCGCCAGGGCTATTGCCATGTTACCGATCCTGACCGGTAACGTCGGTATCAACGGCGGTAATACCGGCTGCCGCGAAGGCAGCTTCGATCTGGGCGTGGAATGGTTCGATATGCTGACCAACCCGGTACAGGCCAAGATTTCGGTGTTTACCTGGACCGACGCGATCATGCGCGGCCCGGAAATGACCGCCAAGCGTGACGGCATCCGTGGCAAAGATAAGCTGGACGTACCGATCAAATTTATCTGGTGCTATGCCAGTAATACGCTGATCAATCAGCATGGTGATATCAGCCGTACCCACCAGATCCTGCAAGACGACAGCAAGTGTGAAATGATCGTCGGCATCGAGCACTTTATGACCTCATCGGCCAAATATTGCGACATTCTGCTGCCCGACCTGATGCCAACCGAGCAGGAAGACCTGATCTCTCATGAATCCGCGGGCAATATGGGCTACGTGATCCTGGGCCAGCCCGCCACCACGCGCAAGTTTGAACGCCGCCCGATTTACGAGATCCTTTCTGAGGTGGCCAAACGGGTTGGGCCACAGGCCGAAGCGACCTTCACCGAGGGGCGCAACCAGCAGCAGTGGATCGAATACCTGTGTGAGAAAACCCGCGAACGCAACCCGGAAATGCCAAGTTATCAAGAGATGAAAAGCGCTGGCATTTATAAACGCAAATGCCCGGAAGAGCACGTGGTAGCCTTCAAGGAGTTCAGAGAAGATCCGCAGGCCAACCCGCTGAAAACACCCTCAGGCAAGATTGAAATTTACTCCGAACGGCTGGCGGAGATCGCAGCCACCTGGGAGTTGGCACCAGAAGATGTGATCCACCCGTTACCTGTCTATGCCGCCGGGTTCGAAGGTTGGGAAGATCCGCTGAGCAGCCAATATCCGCTGCAGCTGTTTGGTTACCACTACAAGGCCAGAACCCACTCCAGTTACGGCAACATTGACGTGTTGCAGCAGGCTTGCCCGCAGGAGGTGTGGATCAACACGCTGGATGCGCAGGCGCGCGGCATCAAGAACGGCGATCGAGTGAAGGTCTTTAATGGCCGGGGAGAAACGCAGATCCAAGCGAAGGTAACGCCACGCATTATGCCTGGCGTCACCGCTATGGGCCAAGGTGCCTGGCTGGCGGCAGATATGTTTGGCGATAAGGTCGATCACGGCGGCAGCGTGAATATTCTGACCCACCATCGCCCTTCCCCGCTGGCCAAGGGCAACCCTCAACACACCAATCTGGTGCAGATTGTGAAGCTGTAGGTGGTTTGGGGCGGGTTGCAGTCGGCCGGGATAACGGTGGTCTGCGTATTCAACTGCGGCGCGGAGAATTAATGCTGACGGTGGAGGTGTGCGACGGTAGCGACTCGCTACCGTACTGGCATACAACGCAAGGTGCGGTATGACTGCGATTTAACCATCAAAGCCACGGCAAGATTGGCCCCAAACTGATTAACCGTTATGGGGCCAATCTTTTGCCTTGATTAGGCTGGCAATCATTTTTCTTTCGACATTCTGGCCACTATCTTACGCACCGCGTTGTAAACCAGATCGACCAAACGGTAGCAACCTAAAGGTATGACGAAAACAAGAATTGCCTTAGTAAGCCATGAAGGGAGTTCGATAACAGAAACAGCTAAAATGCCAACGCAATAAAACAGAGGGTTAATAATGAAAAGCATAAGAACAAAAATCCATATGCTAAATAAAAAAGTTGATTTTATCATCATTGTATAATCCTCGGTTTAGGTGATGCGGTATGTCACATGCCGGTATTGGTTTTTAGCCATAAGTCACATTACCAACTACAGCTGTTACCTGAATTCCCACCACAATTGCTATTATTACCTTTCCCACCGCCATTGCCATTGCCGGTGTTGATACAGTTGCCAACGCCTGTAATTGCGCCGCCAAACGCCCCGGCAGCAGCAGTTCCAATGCCACCCCATGCGCCACCAGCCGCACCACCTATAACACCCAGTGCAAGACCTGTGGCACAAGCTGCATCCATACCAGGAGATGAATTGCCGACAAAGCCATTGGCCTGCCCGCCATAGTTAGTGGACGGCCCCCGGCCCTTATTGTTATTGCGGCCTCCGTTATCCGTCCGGTCCCCCCGATTATTCCCTCGGCCGCCAGAAATTTGATCAAGCATCGAATCATCAATCACTTCCATAAACAACTCCTTTGTTAGACAATATAAGGCAACCTCAGTCGAATTATTATTAATCCAGAGCAATTTTATATGCAACACATTATTTATTAGCAATTCAAGTAACAGTTATTAATAAAAGTGATTGACGCGTGGCATATCTCTTTGATTCATCTTATTTTCATGTTCATCGCATGACCACATAGAAAGATGTATAAACCATAAAAACCCCGGAAATAAATCCCAGGGTGTTATATGAAGCAGTTACTTATTTATTTAACCTCAAAGAATAAAGTCTTCGGTATCCGACTGTGCGGCGGTAATAAAGCGAGCAGCACTGCTATTGACCGTAGCACATTTCTCAGTCAATAAGGTGTTATCCGCCACCAGTGCCTGATACCGCGTATTGGTCTGCGCCGCCAGTTGCTGTTGGTAGGCGGCCTGGTGAGTATCCCAACCGTGCTTTTGTGCTAGCCGCATCGCGGTCCGTTGCAGCTTGATATCATCGGGGATATCGCTGCGATCGCAGTTCTCGCGTAGAAAGCGGCTATCAGCCAGTAAGGTAGCAAGCTTCTCTATTTGCATCGGCACTGGCGGTTGAGGTTGATGGGCTGCCTGTTGGCAACCAGCCAAAACGAATAACGGTAGCGCGAACCAACAAAGTTGACGTAGTGAACGAGTCATAATCATTCCCTATAAATAACCAGCGACTCACATCAGCTTAGGTTAGCCCGGCATACACCTCAAGCCTGCCCGAGAAATTTAACATCAGCCCTATTATCAAGCTGATAAGCCCCTCTCAGAATGATAATTTATCACACTCTGTTGTGGACACTACCTGCCGCTAATCCTCTCTGCGATCACGAAAAAACCTGCCCATTCGCACACAAACCGGAAGTCACTCACAAAACCCGCATCCGGCAGGTTTTTCACACCATTATGGCCTGTAAGTTGCTGCTGTTGGCTATCGCGACTTTTTCTCTCACTGAGGAGAGCAAGATGCCTGTAGGAACCTCGCCCGAACGCGTCGATGCGCAAGCCAAAGTCACCGGCCGGGCGCGCTATACCGACGATATGACCCTGCCCGGTATGCGTCATGCCAAATATGTCCGTAGCCCGATTGCCCATGGTCTGGTTATGAGTATCGACACCAGCAAAGCCCTGCAACTGCCGGGGGTTGAGGCCATATTTACTTATCAGGATGTGCCGCAGCACGGTTTTCCGACGGCGGGCCATGCCTGGTCATTGGATGCCAATAAGCGTGACGTAGCGGATAAACAGTTGCTGACCCAGCATGTACGCCATCACGGCGATGGCGTGGCGATCGTGGTCGCCTGCGACGCGTTAACGGCAGAGAAAGCCGCCATGCTGGTCGAAGTGGAATATCAGGAACTGCCGGTGATGACCACCGCAAAAACCGCGCTGGCAGCCGAAGCGCCGTTGTTACACGGCGGTAAAAGCAATCTGCTGAAACAACACCAGCTCAGCGGCGGCGATCCCGAAGCGGCACTGGCTGCGTCAGAGGTAGTAATCGAAGGCAACTACAGCACGCAGGTAGTGCAACATTGTCATCTGGAAGGGGTGATCTCCTACGCTTATATGGATGAGATGGATCGCATCGTAATTGTCTCCAGCACCCAAATTCCGCATCTGGTACGCCGCGTGGTGGGCCAGGCGCTAGATCGGCCATGGTCATCCATCAGGGTCATCAAGCCCTATATCGGCGGCGGGTTCGGCAATAAGCAGGACGTACTGGAAGAGCCGATGGCCGCATTCCTGACCTGGAAACTCGGCGGCGTGCCGATCAAGGTTGAACTGAGCCGCGAAGAGTGCTTTTTGGCATCACGCACCCGGCACTCGTTCGCCATCAGCGGTAAGATGGGCATTAACCGCGACGGCACCCTACAAACCTATAGCCTGGAAGTACTTTCCAATACCGGGGGATATGCTTCTCACGGCCATTCCATTGCCTCAGCCGGGGCCAATAAAATCGCCTATTTGTATCCGCGTATCGCCTTCGGCTACAAAGCCACCACCTTTTACTCCAACCTGCCAAACGCCGGGGCCATGCGCGGCTACGGTGCACCGCAGGTAACCTTTGCCCTGGAATGCATGATTGACGAAGCCGCCGCCCAACTGGGGATGGATCCGCTGGAACTGCGGCTCAAAAACGTCGCCCGCCAAGGAGATCTCAACCCACTCAATCATAAAGAGATCAAGAGCGCCGGGATTATCGAGTGCCTGCAAAAAGGCCGGGAACTGTTTGATTGGGATGCCCGTCGAGCCGCCTGCCTGAATCAGAGTGGCCCCATCCGCCGCGGCGTTGGCGTGGCCTGCCTTAGCTATGCGTCTAATACCTATCCAGTTGGCGTCGAGATTGCCAGCGCCCGGTTGTTACTGAACCAGGATGGCACCGTCCATCTGCAAGTCGGCGCGACGGAAATTGGCCAGGGATCGGATACCGTGTTTGCACAAATGGCGGCACAAACCATTGGCGTGCCCTTTTCTTCCATCTACGTTATCTCCACCCAAGACACCGACATTACCGCCTACGACCCCGGTGCCTTCGCCTCGCGGCAAAGCTATGTCGCCGCCCCCGCCATCCGTCAGGCCGCTACGGAGCTGCGCGCCAAGATCCTGACCCATGCAGCCTATATGTGCAACCAGCCCGAATGGGCGCTGGATGTGATCAACGGCGAGGTGGTGCTGAAGGAGATGCCGGAAAAAGTGTTGTGCTCGGTGCAAGAGGTCTCCATGAGCGCCCATTACGATCAGGAGGTCGGCGGGCAGATTATGGCCGAGGTTTCCTGCAAAACCCGCAGCAATCCGCCCGCCTTTGGCTGCACCTTTGTTGACCTCACCGTCGATATTGAGCTGTGTAAGGTCACCATCAACAAGATCATGAATCTGCACGACTCCGGCCAGATCCTTAACCCGCTGTTGGCCGAGGGCCAGGTGCATGGCGGCATGGGGATGGGCATCGGCTGGACGCTATTCGAAGAGATGATCATCGACGAGCAAAGCGGCATCGTGCGCAATAACAATCTGCTGGATTACAAGTTCCCTACCATTCTCGATCTGCCAGAGTTGGACTGTGCGTTTGTCGAAACCTATGAGCCGCAATCCGCCTATGGGCACAAGGCGCTAGGTGAACCGCCGCTGATCTCTCCCGCCCCGGCGATCCGTAACGCCATCTGGATGGCAACCGGCGTGAAAATAGATGAACTACCGCTGACGCCAAAAACGCTGTATCGCTATTTTTCGCAGGCGGGCCTGATCGAGTAACTGGAGAAAACCATGTACGATATTGCAAACTATTATCGGGCGACCAGCATAGACGATGCCGTACGGCAATTAGCCGCCAATCCTCAGGCCAGGCTGATTGCTGGCGGTACCGACGTGTTAATCCAGCTCCATCATATGAACGGCAAATATCGCCATCTGGTGGATATTCACGGCCTGAACGAGCTGAACGGTATCGAGTTGCTGCCGGATGGCACACTGCGCATCGGCAGCGGCACCACCTTTAGCCAGATTATCGATTCACCGTTGGTGCAACGCCATATCCCGATCCTGGCAGAGGCAGCCGCGACGATCGCCGGACCGCAGGTGCGGAATATGGCCACGCTGGGCGGGAATATCTGCAACGGTGCCACCAGTGCCGATTCCGCCTCACCCTGTGTGGTGATGGAAGCCGAACTGGAAATCGCTACCCCCGCAGGGCTGCGCCGCACGCCGATCCAAGGTTTCCACACCGGCCCAGGCAAGGTTGCGCTGGGGCAAAATGAGGTCGCCGTGGCGTTGCTGTTCAGGCCACAGCACTATCAGCACTTTGGTGCCAGCTATTACAAATACGCCATGCGTGGTGCGATGGATATTGCCACCATCGGCTGCGCTGCGGCCTGCCAAATCGAAGACGGCCACTTTAGCGCGGTGAAAATCGCCTTTGGCGTAGCGGCCCCAACGCCGATCCGCGCCCCCCATGCCGAGGCCGCAGCACTGGGTCAGCCATTCAATGCGCAAACGCTCGCCGCCGTGCGTGAGGCGGTCATACGTGACGTGCTGCCACGTTCATCCTGGCGCGCCAGCAAAGAGTTCCGTATGCAAATCATCCGTACGCTGGCAGAGCGCGTGCTGGCCCTGGCGGCCCAACGCGCAGGAGGAGAGTTATCATGTTGATCAATTGCACCATCAATGGCCGCCCCTATCAATTCGAGGTCGATCCCCGCCTGTCGCTGATGGAGTTACTGCGCCAGCAAGGGCTTAACAGCGTCAAACAAGGGTGCAGCGTGGGAGAGTGCGGTGCCTGTACCGTATTGATCGACGATGTCGCTACCGATACCTGTATTTACCTGGCACTCTGGGCCGATGGCAAAACCATCCGCACCACTGAGGGCGAGGTGAAACAGGGCAAACTGTCTGCCGTACAGCAGGCTTATGTGAATGTGGGGGCGGTACAGTGTGGTTTTTGTACGCCGGGGTTGGTGATGACCAGCACCTCGATGGTGGAGCGTTTTCGCGGCCACCGCCTTACCGAGCAGGAGATCCGCCGCGGCCTGGCCGGGAATTTATGCCGCTGCACCGGCTATACCTCGATCGTCAAGGCGGTGGAAAAGGCGCAGCAGTTGGATGAAGAGATACCGCGTTGAGAAACGCGGGTAAACGCTAGTGACGGATTTGCGCCAACTCTTCTTCTGAAAGACGGGTCAACTGTATGACTATGGCGCTCTCGAAGCCGTTAACTAGCATGGAGCGGGCTATTTCCATAAACGCTTCGCGTTTACCTTGTTTTAGTCCTTCCTGAAGTCCTTCCTGAAGTCCTTCCTCTCGCCCTTTTTGTTCGAGATATTCGGCAATAGTCATCAACTCCTCCTCATGCTGCGGCGCGCGCCTAGCCAATTCACGGATCAGTCTCTCCGGTTTGGTCGTCCCCCCCACCTGCAGCATATAGTTTATCTACGATATGATTCATGATCATCAGAGGAAGCGGTAAGCCATTCAAATAAAAACAACTCAATCCATTGATTTAACTAAAAAATAAGGCCGATATTATTACCTGTCAGCGTTGTTCTGATCTGTAATCCTTCAGGACGTTCATATGAGTTGATGTATTGAACTGTGAATGGGCGCAGCATGCAGCGCCCCTACATGAAGAATCGAGTGTTGATTGGTCAGTAAACGACTAACCCTGAGTTTTCCATCAAATCGCCCAGCCGCCAGCATAGAATGCCACCAGCGCCACCGCGATAATCACCGTGCCAATATTCAGTTTGCGCCACTCGTTAGAGAACACGCGGCCAATCACCAGCGTGCTGAAGCCCAGCATAATGCCGGTGACAATGTTACAGGTCAGCACGATAAATACCGCGCACACCAGGCCGGACATAGCATCGACAAAGTCGTCAAAGTCCAGCTTGGCCACGTTGCTCAGCATCAGCAGCCCCACATACATCAGCGCCGGTGCCGTCGCATAGCCGGGGACCAGATAAGACAGCGGTGACAAGAACAGGATCAGCAAGAACAGTACCCCCACGACCGCCGCCGTCATGCCCGTTTTACCGCCAGCAGCCGTTCCCGCAGCGGACTCGATATACACCGCAGCCGGTGAGGCTCCAACCAGCGCAGAAAACATGCTGCTCATGGAGTCGGCAGTTAATGCCCGGCCACCGTTGATAATCTGCCCATCCTCGTCCAACAGGTTAGCCTGCCCGGCTACCGCTCGGATGGTGCCGGTAGCATCAAATACCGCCGTCATGACTAACGCCAATACGCTGGGCAGTATCGCCGGGTTCAATGCCCCTTTGATATCCAGGCTAAAAATCAGCGAGCTGCCATCTGGCCCGGACAGGCTCGGCAGCGCAAACAGCCCCTGATATCTTACGTTCGGATCAAAGATCAGGCCGATAAGGGAAATACCAATGATCACCAATAAAATCCCACCCGGCACGCGCAGTTTCTCCAGCCCGAGGATCATCGCCAGACCGAGCAATGACATCATCACCGGGAAAGACACAAACGACCCCAGCGCCACCGGCAAACCGTCCAGCGGGTTCTTGATCACCATGCCGACGCCGTTGGCAGCGATCAGCAGCAGGAACAGCCCGATACCAATCCCGGTACCGTGCGCTATGCCCATCGGCAGGTTACGCAGGATCCATGAACGCACCCCGGTCACCGAAATGGCGGTGAATATCAGCCCCATCAGGAAGATGGCCCCCAGGGCGACGGGTATGCTGATGTGCTGGCCAAGCACCAGGCTGAAAGCGGTAAACGCCGTCAATGAGATGGCGCAGCCAATAGCCATAGGTAAGTTAGCCCACAGGCCCATCACCAGCGACCCCACACCGGCAACCAGACAGGTGGCGACAAACACCGCAGCCGGAGGGAAACCCGCCTTGCCCAACATGCCAGGCACCACGATCACCGAATAGACCATCGCCAAAAAGGTGGTCAACCCTGCCAACACTTCCTGCCGTACGCTGCTGCCCCGTTCGCTAATCTTAAAATAGCTGTCTAGCGAGCTGGCCGCTTTTTCTGACGTCGCCTGCGATAAATTATTAGACATATCAATGCCCTCTGAAGGTTTACACTCACCTACCCCGTTGGCTTGCCGTTACGGCATTATCGTCTGGCCGCAACGGCACTCGCTTGGGGTAACGCCAATCCTGGCAAATTGCAGTGCGGTTGATTAAGTACGTTCATACACCAGCCGGCCATCGACATAGGTGCGATAGATCGACCGGTCATCCCCTAGTGTCATCATGACAAACAGCTTATCCATCAAGGTTTTTGAGTTGTCGTAGCGCAGCTGTTGCAACGGCGTGGCCGTCGGCTCCAGCACCACAAAGTCCGCCTCTTTCCCCAGGTTGAAGTTACCAATGGTGTCCGCCAGTCCCAGAGCATCGGCCCCACCCAGCGTCGCCAAGTAGAACGCCTCATACGCCGAGAGCCGGTAGCCCTGCAGCTGCATGATTTTGTAAGCCTCATTCAGCGTTTGCAGCATGTTGAAGGTGGTGCCCGCGCCGATGTCGGTGCCCATTCCCACCCGCACCTTTTTCCGCCAGGCGTTGGGCAAATTAAACAGGCCGCTGCCGAGATACAGGTTGGAGGTCGGGCAAAAGGCGATGGATGATTGGGTCTGGTGCAGACAATCCCACTCGGCGTCTTCCAGATGCACGCAGTGGGCAAATACGCTTTTTCTGCCGGTCATGCCGTAGTGATGGTAAACATCGAGATAACTTTTTCGCTCTGGATATAGGGCTTTAACCCAAGCCACTTCATCCTTGTTTTCCGACAGGTGGGTATGCAGATAAACATCCGGGTATTCCTGGCGCAGGCGTTGCACCATCTCCAGTTGTTCCGGTGAGGAGGTTGGCGCAAAACGCGGGGTGATGGCGTACAACAGGCGGCCATTGTTATGCCAGCGCTCAATCAGCGCCTTGGTTTGGCTATAGCTGCTTTCTGCGGTATCCAGCAGGTAATCGGGCGCGTTACGATCCATCATCACCTTGCCGGCGATCATCCGCATATTGATATGGCGCGCCGACTCAAACAGCGCCTCTACCGATTCGGGATGTACGGTGCCGAACACCAGCGCGGTGGTAGTGCCATTGCGCAGCAGTTGCTTGATGAAAAACGCCGACATCTCGCGGGCGTATTCCAGATCGTTATAGCGTTTCTCCGCCGGGAAGGTGTGCTTGTTCAGCCAGTCCAGCAGTTGTTCGCCATAAGCTCCCACCATTTCACACTGTGGATAATGAATATGGGTGTCGATAAACCCTGGCACGATCATTTTACCGCTATAGTCGCGCACCCGGATGCTATCGGGGATCTGGTGGTGCCCCTCTTCCCAGTCGCCAAACCACTCCACCCGGCCATCACGAACGATCAGTAGCCCGTCTTTAATAAAGCGCAGATGGCCCTCGATTTCTTCCGGATGCTGTACGGTGCGGGTGATATCGAGAAAACTGCCCCGCACGGCCTTGATTGATTGCTCACGCTCCATACTCAAATTCCTTATCACCATAAAACGGCTGTTGCTAGAAGGGCGTCGTGTGCAGCGCCCGGTCAATCGGTGTTTTTTTCCGCCGGAACCACCTCAAATTCAGCCTCACTGACCCCAGGTTTCTCACTCTTGTTCTGCGGTATCAGCAAATTAAGGAAAATGGCAGTAAGCCCACCGGCGCAGATCGGGTTTTCCACCAGCACATAAATCGACTCGGGCAAAATACGAAACACTTCCGGATCGTAAGAGACGCCAAGACCCAGACCCAGCGAAGTCGCAACGATAATGGTTTCGCGGCGGTTTAAGCCGTCGGAGATAATGATGCGTATCCCGGCGATGGCGATCATCGAGAACATGAGCGTCATCGCCCCGCCCAGCACTGGCGCCGGGATAGTGGTAAAGAAGCGGCCAATGACGGGGAACAGCCCCAGTACTACCAGGATCACGGCGATATATTTGCCGATATGACGCGAGGCGACACCGGTCATCTGGATCACGCCGTTATTCTGGGAAAATGTCGTCAGTGGCAACGAGCCCAGCATGGCAGCAATCACCGAGACCAGCCCATCGGCCAGCACTCCACCGCTCAGGCGTGCGGTATATTCATCCCCTTTGATGGGCTGCTCGGACACTATTGCGGTAGCGGTGATACTGCCGACCGCCTCCAACACGCTGAGCAGATAGATGATGCCAGCCACCAGGAAGGCATGCAGATCGAAAGAGAATCCGTATTTAAAGGGAACGGGAACGGTCATTACCGGCAGGTTTTGCATTACCGAGAAATCCACCATGCCCAGGCACAAAGCCACGACATAACCGACAATCAAGCCGATGGCGATGCCCCCCATGCGCAATAATGCGTTCTGGCAACAGTTAAACCCGATCACCACCAACAGCACCAACAGGCCGATACCAATATTTTCGTAGTTGCCAAAGGTGCCGCTGCTTTTCGCTGAATAACCGCCACCAAAATCGATAATGCCCACCTTGATCAGGCTCAGGCCAATCATCAGCACCACAATGCCGCTCACGGTGGGTGTGATCACCCGTTTCAGATAGGGCAGAATAAACGAGGAGCCCACCACCAGGAATGCCCCAACAAAAGAGATGCCCAGCAGAGTGGACATGATCGCTTCCACATGCATGCCATCGGCTTTCATGGTGCTGCCCAAGGCGATCATCACCGTCACAAAGGAAAAATTGACCGATTGAATGGACAATAAGCCGGAGCCTACGCGGCCATAGCGATTCACCTGCAACCAGGTGCCAATCCCTGAAGCAATCATCGCCATCGAAACCAGATAGGCTGTGACGTCCGGCGGCAACCCCAGCGCGGTGCCGACAATTAACGCCGGGGCCACCATCGGCACAAAAATAGCCAGTAAATGGGTAATCGCCCCCACGATGCATTGGTCAAAGGGTGGTTTATCTTCCACCCGATAAATAAGGTCGTTATTTGAACTAGGCATATCAGACATCTCTTTACTCCATTCCAGTAAATTTGATCATCTGATTCAATAAGCTCCACGCCCTGCACTTTCGCCATGTTAAATCCACGGGCTAGCCTGAGCGATTAGCTCATATATGGCGGCAATAACAGATTAGCCTTTGGCTAATATATTGAATCGTTTATACCCGCCGCCGGTTTAACTCGGCAGGTATAGCGGGATAATGACCGTAATTGGTCACTATCCCGGTACGACTTATTACAGAGTCTACGCTGACAGCTTATTTAACCCCCTCAAGATCTTCTCTGGGGTGAAATGCCATTCGCGCAGCCAAACGCCACAGGCATCGTGGATCGCCATGGCGATGGCCGGAGCCGCCCCGTTGACGCCAATCTCGGAGATCGACTTGGCTCCATACGGCCCCACCCGATCGTCGCTGGGCACCAGGAACGCCTGGAAGTCCAGCGGGATATCGCCAATCTTCGGCGCGCCATAGCTTTGCAGATCTCGGGTGATCGGCGAGCCTTGGCTATCATAGATAATCTCTTCCGTCATGCTGTGGCCGATGGCGCGCATTGAAGCCCCGTAGATTTGCCCCAGCGCCAGCTCCGGGTTAACCGGGGTGCCACAATCGAGCAAGGCATAGAACTTATCCAACCGGATCTCCCCGCTGCGCACGTTGACCGCCACTTCAGCAAAGTTGGCACCAAACGGGAAGGCAAAGTCAGAAGAAATATAGCTGGCGGTGGCCACCAGGGTGCCAAAGCCGGTTCCCGTCTCTGCCTTATGGGCAATCTGCGCGAACGTCACTTCGCCCTGTTTACCGCGCACCACGCCTGGAACCACCAGCGTGACATCGCTTTCTGGCTCACCCAGCATCTGCGCGCCGTGGAACAGGATTTTCTTCCTGAGATTTTCCGCCGCATTCTTCGCCGCATTGCCGGAGAAACAGGTGCCGGAAGAGGCGTAGGCCCCTTTATCAAACAGGGCATGATCGGTATCACCGGAGATCACATGCACCTCGGAGAACGGGCAGCACAGCACCTCCGCCGCCAGTTTGCCCACCACCGTATCCAGCCCGGTACCGATGTCCGCCCCGCCGGAATGCACGATAAAGGTCCCGTCCGACTCCAGCTTGATCATGCAGTTGGCCTGATCGATATCTGGAATACCGGATTTTTGCATGATAATGGCCACGCCACGACCAATCTGCCAGTCTCCCTGACCCACTTTCGGTGAACTCCACTGGATCAGCTCACGCCCTTTACGCAAAATCGGCTCCAGCGCACAGCTGGCGGCACTTGGCACCGAAGTCGGCATTTTGCCTTCGCCAATTGCCCCGAGGATTTTCAACTCTTGCCCTTCAACTACCCGGTTACGCTCAATGATATCCAGCGGATCCATCTGCAGTTTTTCCGCCATCTCCGCCAAGACCATAGTCAGTGCAAAGTTGCCTTTTGGCGCGCCATAACCCTGATAAGCCCCATTCGGACAGATGTTGCTGTAATAGGTAGTTACCTGGAAATTGACGTTATCGCAGGGATAGAGCGGCAACGACAGCGCCGGGCCATTGCTGGGCACCGTCAGCGCATGGTTGCCATAAGGGCCGGTATTGGCCAGGAAGTTCATGTCGATCGCCGTCAGGCGGCCGTCTTTTTTCGCCCCAATCTTCACCCGCACCTTGGCCACGTGGCGCGAGGTATTGCTGATGAACTCTTCTTCGCGGGTATAGTGGAAATAAACCGCACGGCCGGTCACGCAGGTAGCCCAGGCACATACCTCTTCCAACAGGATGTCCTGCTTGGAACCAAAGCCGCCGCCGACCCGCTCTTTGATCACGTGCACCTTATGCTGTTTGAGCCCGACGATCCTGGCAACCTGGCGGCGCAGGTGCCAAGGCACCTGGGTTGACGCGTGGATCACCAGCCGATCGCCATCCATGTAGGTGTAGCAGACGTGCATTTCCGCCGGGCACTGCTGCACCTGTTTGGATTCGTAGGTGCGCTCCAGCACCACGTCCGCCTCGGCAAAGCCTTGATCCACGTTGCCAATGCGCCCATGTACCGCGGCGGCAATATTACTGTGGGGTTGGGCACCAATCGGGAAGTTGATCGTCACATGTTCGGTGCCACGCTGTGCGCTGCCCTGGTTCTGCTCGGCCAAGTCATCCGGTGCACCGTGAACGTAGACAATCGGCTCGTCGTGTACCAGCGGTGCTCCTTCCGCCATCGCCTCATCAATTGACATCACCGGTTTAAGCACCTGGTATTCGACGTCGATCAACGCCAGCGCGGCCAAAGCAATTTCTTCGCTCTCGGCCACGACCGCCGCCACCCGGTCACCTACGTGCCGCAGTTTTTGGCCAAACATCCGGCGATCCAGCGGCGAAGGTTCTGGCGCGCTTTGCCCACCGGGGGTGTAATAAATATCTGGGCAATTGCGATAGGTGATCACATGCACCACCCCTGGCAACGCCTCGGCCTTGCTGACGTCCAGATGCGTGATCAAGGCATGAGGATGCGGGCTACGCAGCATCTTGATGATGCAGGCATTGCGGGCTACGCGGTCTTCCACATAGCAAGGCTTGGCCTGTACCATTTTCGCCGCGTCCACCTTAGGGCACAGCTTACCGACCACGTTCAGATCGCTGCGAAACTCAGGAGCGGCGAGCGACTGGAATTCGGGATCGTTACGGCGAATCACCGCCAGAGCCACGACCTGATAGAACTGCTGATAACCGGCGTCACGACTGAACAAGCCCGACAGCGCATCGTCAATCTGCGCGCGTGTTGGCTCCTCGATGCGGGCCAACAGGTCCGTCAGGATCAGCGCTGCCGCCGCGTCGTTATAACCAGACTGGACTATCCCCACGTCAACCATCGCCTGCTGCACCAGGCTGAGCTGGTTCCAACTCCCCAGCGCTTCAGCCGTGGTCACCGCGCCATCATCCAACTGGGCGGCGATCAGCAACGAGGCATTGACCACCACGCCGTTAAACAGGATCGCGTCCGAACCGGCAAACCCGAAGCCGTCATCGCTATTGCGGACCGAATGCATGCCCAACTTGAACAGCAGTTGCTGGACGTTTTCGCCGGGTTGGCATTGCATCTCCTGCGGGATGTCGTTAAGCGTAAAGCGAATATTCATCATGCTTTCTCCCCTGATGCTTGGCAATCCGCCAACAGGTCTGCCACCACCACACCGGCGATATAGCGCTTATAGGCGCGGCTGCCACAGATGTCATCTGGCGGAGATATCATCTGCGCCACTGCCTGTTCCAGCGCCGGGCCACTCAGGCCACTGTTCTCTGCATCACGCAGGCGGCCAGGTGCCACCACACCGCTCAGGGCGATACGAATTTTCGCCTGCGCATCGCGGGATACCGCCGCAGTCACCACCGGCAACCCCGCGGCTGAACGGGCAATTTTACGGGTAGCGCAGGTACGGTAAGGATCCGGCAGCACCACCGCCAGCAGTAATTCACTACCGCCGCACAGCGGATAGTCTTCCAGCGCCATCGTCTTGCCGCTGCCCACCACCACCTGGGCACTCAATGCCAGCAGCACCGGCAACAGCACCGAGTCTTTCGCCGCCGAAACGACTTCACCACCCAGCGTGGCCTGATTGCGAATATGGCGGGAATAGACAAACCCCAGCGCCTCACGCAGAGCCTGCGGGATAAGCTGGGTATCCATTAAACGTTGTAAGCTAATGGTGGCACCGATATGCAATGCCCCCTGCTGCCAGCTCACCTGATCCAGCCCCAGTTGCGATAGCGCGATGGCGATCTTTTGCCGTGTTTTAGTGGGTGTGGCGTTTAGTTTGCTGCCACCAGCGAAATAGACGGCATCCTGCTGGAACTGGCGTTTTAGCTCTAGCGCCTGCTGTACCGATCCTGGCCGATAGAATTGCTCAATCATATTGCACCCTCATCAATGTCAGCCGCCCCCGGTGTTCGCAGGGCGGCGACCGGTTTAATTCAAGGCATCCATACGCTGCCACAGCTTGGCCGCTACCTTGCGCGCCTCTGCATAGATCGGTTCCACATCGAACGGGAACTGGCGATCCTGATAGACCATGCGGCCTTCCACCATTACGCTGTTGACGCTGCCAGCCCCCATGCCGAAGGCCAGATGTCCGCCGATATTTTGCGCCGCCAGCGGCGTGGGTGACGGGTAGTCGCAGATGGTCAGATCCGCTTTGTAACCGGCGGCCAGGCAACCGAAATGGGCACCAAAGTTGCGCGCCAGCAGTTGGTTACCGTTGGCCAGGAAGCGGGCGAAACTATCTGGCCACAGCGGCCCACCCGCATCACGGTGTTTGAAGAAGGCAAACTTCATCTCTTCAAACATGTCTGAGCCGATACCATCGGTGCCGAGTGCCAGGTTGCGGTACTGCTCCAGTTGATGGTTATAGCCCACGTGGTTGTTCATATTGGAGCGGGCGTTGTGCACCAGGAAGGCATCCTGCTGGTTGATCAGCTCAATATCCGCCGCAGACAGATACAGACCGTGCGCGACCAACGTTTTTGACCCGATCAGGTCGTATTGCGCCAGGCGCTCGATCAGATCCTTGCCATATTTGTCGTGGCTGTGGGAAACGTCGTAGCTGTCCTCGGCGGCGTGGATATGCAGACCACGGCCGGTACTTTTAACCGCCGCTTGCAGCATCTCCAACCCGGCATCAGAAACCGTGAACGGTGCGTGAGCGCCAATATGCGCCTCCACCAGGTAAGGCTCCTTACCGGCTTTTTTGGCGACGTCGATCAACTGGGCAAAGGCAATATTCTCCTCCACGCCAGCACGCAGCTCTCGCTCCCCGCCGTTACGATCGGTGGTTTCAAAACAGGTCATGCCGCGCAGACCGGTCTCGATAAAGCCTGCGCGCAGGGTTTTCAGCGAACCGGCGATAAAGTTGGGCGAGGCGTGGTGATCGATCACCGCCGTACAGCCGCTCTTGATGGCTTCCAGCGAGCAGATCAGGCCGCTGTAATACAGTGATTCCTCATCCAGCGCCCGATCCAGCCGCCACCACAGGTTCTTCAGCGTGGAGATAAAGTCCGGGCTTGGCGCAATGTTGGCCATAATCCCGCGCGATAACCCGGAGTAGAAATGATTGTGGGCACACACAATGCCTGGCATCACCCATTTGCCGTGCATATTGCGCACTTCGGCCTGGGGATATTTGGCCGCCAACCCTTGGCCCACCTCTTTGATCAACACCCCTTCAATGGCGATATCGATACCGTGCTGTACGCTGGCGGGGTCGAGCTGCACGCCGGTTGCATTGGTTAATATCAGCATGATTACACCTCCACCTGGCCAAGGAGATAATGATGATGAGTGTGCACATGGCTGATAATGCGGCACATCTCCTCCAGCTCCGACGGCACTTGCTCAAGCTGGCCGTCACTATCGATCTGCAGTTGGTAAAGCTTGCCGTTCTGCCGTACGCTGACCTGCGCGCCATCTACCAGGAACCCTGGATTGGTGCTGTTGGCAAAGTCCTGCGGCAGGCTGTAGATCGTCACCTTGTCTTTGTATGGCTTACCCTGCCACGGGCAGAACTGGGCGCAGTTGCCGCATTCGTTGCAGTAGGCGTCCAGGTGCAGGGTCTGGAAACGATCCTGGAAGCCCGGTATGGCAATGGATACGTTGGCGCGGTTCGGGCAAACGTCGACGCATTTGCTGCACACGTAGTTACATTCCAGGCAGCGCTGGGCCTCTTGAGCCACGAAGGCTTCGCGCTCGGTTTTATCCACCAGCGCTACTGAAATAGTGCCTTTACGGCGATAGATTTCCGCCGGATCGACGTTCGACCAGTATTTATCGGCGTGATGGGTTTTGACGTTTTCCCGCGCCAGTACCGTTTCAGCGGCGTGGCGGGCGCTACCGATGGCAGCGACAATGGATGACGGGCCACGCTGCACGTCGCCGATCAGGAAGACATTAGGCCGGGTGGTTTCGCCAGTGGCGGTGTTGACCTGCGGATAGCCTGCGTCATCCAGCGGTACGCCCAGCTTATGCAGCACCTCCTCATCAGCCTGCTCGCCAATGGCGGTGATCAAGGTATCCATCTGCAGCGTCAGGGTCTGTTCGGTGGCGACCGGGCGGCGGCGCCCCTTCTCGTCCGGATCTCCCAGCACCATCACTCTGGCCGTCAAGGTGCCGTTGGCATCAAAGTGTTCCGGGTTGGTGAGGAACATAAACTGCACGTTGTCCTCTACCGCCTCCTGATACTCTTCGCGGTAGGCTGGCATCTCATTGAGCGTGCGGCGGTACAGCACGGTGACGTCCTGCACGCCAGGCACTTTCAATGCGGCCCTGGCACAGTCCATTGCCGTGTTACCAGCACCGACCACGGCCACGTGTTTGCCCAGGTTCATGGGCTTACCGAGGTTGAAATCGCGCAGGAACGGCAAGGATTTGTGGACGTTACGGTTATTGCCCGCCAGCTTCACGCCGCTGTTTTTATCGGTGCCGATGCCGATAAACACGTAGTCAAAGCCCTGCTGTTGCAGCTTGTCGACGGTCAGATCGGGATCGCAACCATAAACCATCTTCACGCCGTGTGCGGCCACGAAGTCGATATCGTGCTCGATAAGCTCCGCCGGGATGCGGAACTGTGGAATGATGTTTTTCACCACCCCGCCCGCATTGGCCTCGCGCTCAAACAGCGTAACCTGATACCCGGCCCGTGCCAGGAAGTACCCAGCAGACAAGCCCGCCGGGCCAGCCCCCAAAATGGCAACCGGGCGTTTGCTGCCAGAGCCTGCCGGTTTATGCCAGCGGCGCTGATACTCATCCCAGCCCTTCTCCAACGCCACTTTTTTCAGTTCGCGGATGTTCAGCGCGCTGTCGTAATCAAGACGGGTGCAGTTGTACTGGCACTGGTGATCGCAGATATGCCCGGTAATGGCTGGCAAGGCGTTACGTTGATAAATCAGCTCCAACGCATCGGCATAGCGCTGTTCTCCCAGCAGCCGGATATATTCCGGGATATCCTGTTTGATGGCGCAGGCGGTGACGCAAGGAGCCACGTAGCAGTCAATCATCGGCAGCGGGCCACCGGCGTCGATGCGATCCGTTGATTTCCAGTGTTTCTGGGTGTACTCCATGCTGACGGCCTTGTCTGCCAGCGCTTGCAGCTTATCGACATCAATGCGCGTCATCTGCCAGCTATCGGAAGCGTCCAGCTCTTGCATGCACTCCGTCAGGCGTAAATAGCCGCCGGGCTTGAGCAAATCGGTGGCCATGGTGATTGGCCGGATGCCGGTGTCAAAAATCTCGCGAACGTTAAACTTGCTTGCCCCGCCGGAATAGGAAATTGGCAGTTCCCCGTTGAATTCACGGGAGAGAACCGCCGCCACGTTGATGGAAAGCGGGAACAGCGCACGCCCGGACATATACATCTCTTCGCCCGGCAAGGCGCCTTTATGGTTGATCGCCCCCAGGGTATTGGTCAGTTTGACCCCGAAGCCTAAATTCTGCTGTTTCCCCAAGGCGGTCAGGCGGTGCAACATCGCAATCGCCTGCTCCAGTTTGAGATCGTGATCGAAAGACTCTTCTTTCAGCCCGACATAATCAAAGCCGCAGCTATCCAGAATGGAACGCACTCGCGGATAACCCAGCAGCGTCGGGTTTAATTTTACAAAGGTATTGAGCCGTTTTTCTGCCAGCATATAGCGACAGATGGCTTCAATTTCATCTGGCGGGCAGCCGTGCATGGTCGAAAGGGTAATACCGCTGACCAATTGCGCGGGAATATGCTCTGGCAGCTGTGCCAATGCCCCGCGCTGGTCGGATAAAGCGAACTGGCTAATAAAGCCCTCGTCCTTAACCCATTCGGCAAGAATATGTTGATACTCGGCATATTTCGGGTGCTGTGCAGAGTCCATCATATTATGGATAAAGTCCTGCATCGGCGGCTGTTTAATCCCGTCGAGGTTATAGCCCACGCTCATGTTGAAGATGAAGGATTTACTTTCCCCCTTGGCCCGTGGATCAAACATCTGTTCCAACAGGTGCAGGGCAAACCAGGCTTTTAAATATTCATCATAGGCTTTGAGCAGCGTGAACTCGGTCGACCATTCGGTGTTGAAGCATTCGTCTTCGGCATCGATACAGGGTTTTTCCAGCTCCAGCCGATCGAGGATCTGCAAGGTTTTCAATTCGATAAAGCGCCCGCCGGTCAACCAGGAGACGATGATATTCTGCGCCAGCTGAGTATGTGGGCCTGCGGCTGGGCCAAGCGGAGTTTCACAACTTTCGTTAAAGACGTTAATCCGCCGATCGTCATGTTTACGATAAAACTGCTTTTCTGGAATACCAAAAATAGACCGGCTCTCATGATATTCATCGAAAATCCGGGTTAACAGCGCCTTGAACGGAACGGGACGCATTAAATCTCCCATAGCTTTATCTCCTTGCGACGAAATGCCTGAATGATGAGTGAGTAAAAACCTGGGGGCGGTTTTTCACATCGGTTACGCATAACGCAGCAACAATCAGGCCAAATCTCCCCACGGGGTTGGGCAGCGGTTAAATTCGTGAGGCAGTTCTAATTGTTAATTTTATTTGTGAACAGGCTCACAATCGCAAGTGAGAATAAAAATCAGTGCCGGCAGTCGCTTAATCATCACGGCTACGCTAATAGAATCAATTATCAAAAAAACATCGCCAGCTATCACTTTGATACGGCCAGAAAACACTTCGGTTAAAAACGAGACCGCAATCGATAAAGTATGAATATTCGCTAAATATCGATTACATCAAGGTTGTTTGCTATTAAATCGGCACTCTATCCTAGGAAAACCGCCTATTGGTTATCGGTTAAATCACCGTAATTTCTCCCTCACCCCAACCCTCTCCC
>NZ_JBKABN010000089.1:0-1149 GCF_046269175.1 Serratia sp. J2 | reverse complement strand
TTTGTAGGTAGCCCAGTTGGTGATTTTGAACTTTTGTTTTGCCACGTGATATCGCTGCAGGATCAGGAGTGTGGTGATCTGATCCTGACTACGGCCAAAAGTTCGATTTATTCAACAACGCCCCTAAAAACATCTGGGTGCAGCTGCGTGACATGTCTAGCCAGATTGCCAGACGTTAATCTGCCCCTTCACTCCAGAGACGATTAAATTCTCCCTGATAAGCCTGCGCTGTCGAAGGCTCATTCCAGATGACTACCGTGTTTTCGGCATTGCGTGTTTAACTGCGCTGGACGTGTAGTTAAACGAGCCCGTCTGAGTAGTCACTCCGTCAATCACCATAAATTTGTTGTGCTGGATAGCGTAGCGGTCGTTAAGACGAACCGGGATGCCCTTATGCTTTAACCAGGTGACAGCTGAATAGCGGCCGCCGTTGTCTTTCGCATCCGCGACCACCCGAACTCTGATACCACGCTGGCTGGCGTTATCCAGTGCGATGGCCACGGGTTTGCTGGTAAAGCTGTATGCAGCAACGTCGATACTTTGCCGGGCGCTATTAATTGCAGTCAGTATGTTTTCGATGGCGCTTCCTCCAGGAGAAAACCCGGTGGTGATTCTTACCTCAGATGCGATCGATGACAGAGGAAGAAGCAAAATCATCAGTAAAAGCGTCAGGCGCGAAGTTCTGGTGCCAGTCATCATAGGTGCTGTTCTCTGTGTAGTGGGTTTGTTCGGGGTATGATGGAGCCGCCGGCTGGAAGAAATTTTCCGGCGGTGACGTTTCTGCCGGTGGCGTGCCGTATCCGGCATTGTTCTGGTGTGCCTCTTCAATACGTTTCTTCGAGATGCGGATATTTTCGCGGTCCTTCAGCCAGCGGTATTTACCCTTATTCTTCTCCAGGGCGCTGACCGCCGCTTCAAATAGAAGAACGCCACGTTCATCGTTGCTGTAGTCCACATCGATACGACTAGCCTTGCCGGTTGAAATAGAAACAGATGGAAGCTCAGTTATACCTGTATAAATTGTGAGCTGCTTACCCTCGACTTCTACTGATTTCCAATCGTTCATGCCGAACCCCATAACGCGAACATCTTTGGGGGCGAAAAAATTAAATATGGTTGTATCTGGATGATTAATATATAGAAGAGTTC
>NZ_JBKABN010000088.1:0-1311 GCF_046269175.1 Serratia sp. J2 | reverse complement strand
GTGGAGAATAACTCGCTGAGCGGTGATAAATCCCGTGAATCTGTTAAGCAGATCGCCGGAAATATGAAGGATCAGGTCAGGGATAAACTGGGCGAAGGCACACTCTCCGCTATCGTTAACAGCATTATCGGTGCGGCGGCGGATACCGGTGATGCGGTATTAGGTGGGGCGGATTACGGTGCTGATGCAGCAATGGCGCTTACTTCCTGCGCTATGGGTGATAGTTACTGTACCAAAGCGTTAAGTGATCTGGAGGGTAAAAATCAGGCTGCGGCAGATACACTGAAAGCTCTGATGAAGAGTGAAACCTGGGAAGCTGTTGCCGGGCAGGTGAAAGAAGCCGCGCAAGGTAACCAGCTTGCGTTGGAAGCCACAGGTGGAATGCTGGCGGGGCTGTTCCTGCCAGGCAAGAAATTACCTGATGGCGTTGCTGGTACAGGAAAAATCCCAGTCCTTCAAAAAAATAGTGATGGGATAACGGAGGTAAAAGTTAGCTCGACTCCTCTGGAAGGCCATGACCGCTTAAACACGCCAGATGTAAATGGTAACGGGAAGTATAACCCAGCAGAAGCTGCGGCTGCTGCAAGGTTGGAAGGTGTTCTTGGGCCGTTGGAAAGAGCGCCTGATACAGGTGGAAAAACAGCTGATTTTATTATTAGCACCGGGCCTAATGCTGGGAAAACGGTTGACTTTATGTATACGACAAAGAATTTGTCTCAGAAAGAGATTGATGGGATTAACAAATTTTTTGAAAAAAATATGACTACCCCCTTAAAGACGGGAGACATTCCAGGAGGCCAGAAACAAATTCTTGAGCATCTGGAAAAAGCAGACATAGTTCCTGTTGATTTTACAGTGTTAACGCCATCAAACCAGAAGGTTTTTATGGATTACATAAAAACTTTACCTAAAAATCAACAAAGTAAAATTATCATTATGAGGTGATTATGGGTTCTTTCGTTAACGTGGGATATAAGCCACCATATAATGACAGCTATCAAGGGAGAGGTCTTACCATAGGCCTTAATCGAACATGGTCTAATGCTTTAGAAGTATTGTTTGACGATGCTTTGCAGGAACGTTATCCAGGCATGCATGAAAAGATAATGTTGTATTTACCATTAGATCAAATAACGTTAGCTGAGTTGGAAAAAGAGGAGTTCAATGTGGTTGTAAAAGCTATTCGGGAGTGTATTAACAGCCGAATAGAGCCAACCCAAGGCCAACTCTTCCAGAAGCGAGTATGGGAAGAGGTAATAGAGCCCCTTATTCAGCAAGATGAACGTTATCAAAAACAAAGTTAAGGTAGGA
>NZ_JBKABN010000087.1:0-1347 GCF_046269175.1 Serratia sp. J2 | reverse complement strand
CGCATTCTTACCGGCCTGAGCACCCGCCACAGCGTTAGCGGTGCTATCCCCCGTCACTCCACCTGCCAAACCCGCTGCCAGCGTCGATAGCGCACTGAGACTCTGCTTCTGCTCCTCACTCAGTTTAGCAATTTTTTCCGGCGTGTCTGCACCATATAACTTTTCTGCCAGATAACGCGCGGCCAATTCACCACCAGCGGCCCCCGCAGCACCCGCGGCTGCCGAGTTGCCACTCACTTGTGCCGCTATCGCCCCCCACACCGCATGGGCAAGCGCGTTGGCCGTTTCATTCGTACCGGTATACTTCTTGATTTGCTCGGCCGCGTACGGACTCAAACCACCAGCAAGAGCCTGGGAGATATTTCCCCCTGCCAACCCCTGCAACGCAGCCGTCACCGCCTGCGCCGCTTTCTGCAAGTCACTGCCCGTACCATACTGCTTCATGGCCTCTTTATACGCAGTGGTGTCTTTCAGGATGCTGACGTACTGATCAATCTCTTCCTGCTTGGCATTTTTTCCCGGTTCCGGCGGCAGTTTGCCATCTTTCGCCAGATCGGCTTTCGCCGCATTCAGCCCGTTTATCTCACCCTGCGTACGGATGATATCCGCTGCCTGCCCGCCGATCTCGCCAATCAGCTGCGCCTGTTTCAACCGGTTCTGCTCTTTCTCCTTGTCGAAGATCGGCGCAATGCTGCCGTTGGCATTCTCCGTATCCCGGCTCAGGTCGGCGACATTTTGTTGCTGGTTGTCCTTGTCACGAACAGTGATGTTACCTTCGCTCACCGCCGCCTGCGTGGTGCCGCTAGCATGACCGCTGCCGTTCAGGCCCGATAGCATCCCGCCCGCCAGGTTGCCCTGGAACTCCTTACCGCCAAAGTCACCACCGCCGCTTATCCCGACCCCGACATGTTCGACGTTGTAGTCCGCCTTATTGTTCAGGTCACTGAAGCCCAGCGTCCCGGTATCCAGGCTGTTTTTGTCCGCCGTGCCCGTTGAACTGATTACCGCGCCATCCAGTTGGGTATGCTCGCCGACCTTAACGTCAAAGCCCCCCTTGCCCGCAAAGATCCCGGTCTGCTCCTGCACCGAGTCGTAGTTGCTGTGCATCTTGTCCTGGCTCAGGTTCAGGTAGCCGGAACCACTCATCGAGCCCCAGGTGAAGCTGCCACCCGCACTGGCGTTCTGCTGCTTCATGTCGTAGAGATCGCTGTCCTGCTGGCTGCTGAGCGTCAGGTTGCGTCCTACGTCAACATCCACCTTGTCACCGCTGACCTGTGCACCGGCCAGGGTAGTATCGCGCCCGCTGTTCATGGCAAGCGTCTTACCGCTGTCGATGGTTGTCTCTGT
>NZ_JBKABN010000086.1:0-1360 GCF_046269175.1 Serratia sp. J2 | reverse complement strand
ACCTCAAGAAAGCGGCTTTTCTTGACGACCGTGGTCTGCTGGCCATCAATGGTGACGGTTTGATCCTTAGCCACCGTGAGCGTCTGATATCCCCCGACGGACTCATCATCATCGACTTTGATCACCGAGGTTCGGTTATTATCGACCGTCAGTGTCATATCCCGATTGATGGTGGTCGTCTGATCCCGCAGTACGTCGGTATTCATGTCTTGCTGTGCATGAATATAGATTTCTTCACCGCCCCTGAGATCCTCAAACCGCAGCTCATTGAAGCCGTCGCCTTTATGGTTTTTTGAGCGGAGAGCCATCTGGGTTTTGGTCGCCGGTAAGTCACCAGGTGGCAGATTGTTGGCGTGATAGGTGCGCCCAATAATGACCGGCTGATCGGGGTCACCATTGAGAAACTCCACAATGACTTCATGGCCGACACGCGGAATGGCTAACATACCCCAGCCAGCACCCGCCCACGGATGCGAAACCCGTATCCAGCAGGAGCTGGTGTCATCCGTTCTGCCAGAGAGATCCCAGGGAAAGCGCACCTTGACCCGGCCGTACTCATCGCAATAAATTTCCTCAGACCCAGCTCCGGTGACGATCGCCACCTGTGCACCATCGATGCGCGGTTTTGGCAGCGAAAGGGGACGCCAGGTTTGCTTGTCGGGTATAAAGGTAAACTGGCAGCCTAACGTGGTGCCCTGTTCCCCGGTGGCCTCTTCCAATGCTTGCGGCTGTCTGCCGGTGTGCGTAGCCCCGGTGATTTGCCAGCGTGCGTTATGGGTTTCCAGCGGATGATTTTCCAATGTAAACCACACACCAGGTTGGAGCGCCGGGCTGTTGGCCGCGCCTTCTCCCTGATGCGCGTCGTTACGCAACGCCTGGACGCGCCAGCGGGCAAATTGATCGCCTGTTGGGCCAGTGCCTTTGAAGCGACCAGGATAGTCATAATGGCGATAATCGAAAGCCTGGTGTTCAAGGTCATTGGCAGACTCACGGGATTCTGCCTGCCAACCTGGATTTTTGAAGGTGTAATCTTTCAGCAAGACTTCAGACGGGCGCAGACTTTCTTTGCGACGAAAAGTACTGATACACAACTCGTCCGAATCTGCCCTTTTGGCAGGATGGTAAGGGAGTGTTGGCCCGGTATCCAGTGCGGCGCAATCATCGGCAAAGACCAACGTGTGTTGCTGATCTTTATGCTCAAAGAAATAGAAAATCCCTTCCTCAGCGGCAAGGCGATCGAGAAATTCTGCGTCACTTTCCTGGTACTGGACGCAAAATTCACGCCTTGCATGGGTATCACGCAAAGCAAAAGCATAGTGACTGATATGATGTTCTTTCAATAACGTTTCCAGGATCTCCT
>NZ_JBKABN010000085.1:0-1446 GCF_046269175.1 Serratia sp. J2 | reverse complement strand
TGAAGTGACCCCCAAAAGTTGGACGGATTGTTTCAGTAGTTAGGCCTGGGTTCGGTACTCTACCGGACTCAGGCCCTTCAGCCTAAGGCTGATGCGCTCATTGTTGTAATAATGAATATACTCATCTAAAGTTTTTCTGAGTTCAGTAATGCTGTTGAACTCTGACAGATAAAAGCACTCCGATTTTAGTGTGCCAAAGAAGCTTTCAGCTACGGCATTATCCAAGCAGTTTCCTTTCCGTGACATGCTTTGAACCACTCCTTCTCTTTGCAGCCTTTGCTGATATTGCGCCATCTGATACTGCCAGCCTTGGTCAGAGTGAAGCATTGGAGTGTCATCCTTGCCAAGCTTCGCAATGGCTTTTTCCAGCATGGTATTAATGAGACTCATCACTGGACGATCGGACATACTGTACGAAACGACTTCGCGATTAAACAGATCTATAACTGGAGATAGATAAAGTTTTTCTCCCCGGACATTAAATTCTGTGACATCTGTTACCCACTTTTCGTTGGGCTTATTGGCACAGAATTTACGATTCAAGAGATTTGGAGCGGTTTTACCGACCTCTCCTACCCATGAGCGGTACTTTTTCACACGGACTAATGCCTGGAGCGATAGCTCTGACATCAAGCGTTGCACGGCCTTATGATTTACATTATACCCTTGCTTTCTGAGTGACAGCGTTATCCTGCGATAACCATAACGTCCCTTATGGTAGTGGTATATCTCACTAATTTTATCCTTAAGCTCCCCGTGCTTATCCGTTCTTCTGGACGCCTTGATGTTGTAATACCACGTACTGCGTGACATACCTGCGACTTGCAGTAAGTCGGCAAGCGGATACTCCAGCCTTAATTCATTAATTATTAGCGATTTTTTTCGCTTTTCTCCTGTTGAACTAAGGCCTTCAGCTTTTTTAGATAAGCATTCTCTGCCCGAAGATAGCGGAGCTCTTTATGCAACTCTTCTTGGGTGAGCTCTTCCGGTGGGCGCAGCTCCAGATCTACAATTTCTGTCTTTTTGGTTTTTTTATTCAATGGTTTACTGTTGCCTCGGCTTAGTTTCAACAAACCTTCAGCACCAGAAGCGCTATACACCCTGAACCAGCGCCTAACTACGCTTTTGTCTGAGATATTGAAACGAGCCGTGGCCTCACGCACGGTAAGCCCTTCAGCAAGCATGACCTCAACCACCGAAAGTTTGAACTGAGGAGGGTGATTATCGTTCTTCCAGGTGATGCCATCAACTCCGTGTTGCTGAAATGCATTAACCCATTGACTGACGGTATCCCTGTGAATGCCAAACACCTGCCCGGTCTTCTTATACCCATTACCAGACAGATAGAAGTTGACTACGGACAGGCGAAATTCAAGCGAATGCTTTGCTATACCCACTAAATGCACCTTACTCAGTTGGTGTCCAACTTTTGGGGTGCAGTTCACA
>NZ_JBKABN010000084.1:0-1604 GCF_046269175.1 Serratia sp. J2 | reverse complement strand
AAATCAAGCTTTTAATTGAAGAGTTTGATCATGGCTCAGATTGAACGCTGGCGGCAGGCCTAACACATGCAAGTCGAGCGGTAGCACAAGGAGCTTGCTCCTGGGTGACGAGCGGCGGACGGGTGAGTAATGTCTGGGAAACTGCCCGATGGAGGGGGATAACTACTGGAAACGGTAGCTAATACCGCATAACGTCTTCGGACCAAAGTGGGGGACCTTCGGGCCTCACACCATCGGATGTGCCCAGATGGGATTAGCTAGTAGGTGAGGTAATGGCTCACCTAGGCGACGATCCCTAGCTGGTCTGAGAGGATGACCAGCCACACTGGAACTGAGACACGGTCCAGACTCCTACGGGAGGCAGCAGTGGGGAATATTGCACAATGGGCGCAAGCCTGATGCAGCCATGCCGCGTGTGTGAAGAAGGCCTTCGGGTTGTAAAGCACTTTCAGCGAGGAGGAAGGGTTCAGTGTTAATAGCACTGTTCATTGACGTTACTCGCAGAAGAAGCACCGGCTAACTCCGTGCCAGCAGCCGCGGTAATACGGAGGGTGCAAGCGTTAATCGGAATTACTGGGCGTAAAGCGCACGCAGGCGGTTTGTTAAGTCAGATGTGAAATCCCCGAGCTTAACTTGGGAACTGCATTTGAAACTGGCAAGCTAGAGTCTTGTAGAGGGGGGTAGAATTCCAGGTGTAGCGGTGAAATGCGTAGAGATCTGGAGGAATACCGGTGGCGAAGGCGGCCCCCTGGACAAAGACTGACGCTCAGGTGCGAAAGCGTGGGGAGCAAACAGGATTAGATACCCTGGTAGTCCACGCTGTAAACGATGTCGACTTGGAGGTTGTGCCCTTGAGGCGTGGCTTCCGGAGCTAACGCGTTAAGTCGACCGCCTGGGGAGTACGGCCGCAAGGTTAAAACTCAAATGAATTGACGGGGGCCCGCACAAGCGGTGGAGCATGTGGTTTAATTCGATGCAACGCGAAGAACCTTACCTACTCTTGACATCCACAGAACTTTCCAGAGATGGATTGGTGCCTTCGGGAACTGTGAGACAGGTGCTGCATGGCTGTCGTCAGCTCGTGTTGTGAAATGTTGGGTTAAGTCCCGCAACGAGCGCAACCCTTATCCTTTGTTGCCAGCACGTCATGGTGGGAACTCAAAGGAGACTGCCGGTGATAAACCGGAGGAAGGTGGGGATGACGTCAAGTCATCATGGCCCTTACGAGTAGGGCTACACACGTGCTACAATGGCATATACAAAGAGAAGCGAACTCGCGAGAGCAAGCGGACCTCATAAAGTATGTCGTAGTCCGGATCGGAGTCTGCAACTCGACTCCGTGAAGTCGGAATCGCTAGTAATCGTAGATCAGAATGCTACGGTGAATACGTTCCCGGGCCTTGTACACACCGCCCGTCACACCATGGGAGTGGGTTGCAAAAGAAGTAGGTAGCTTAACCTTCGGGAGGGCGCTTACCACTTTGTGATTCATGACTGGGGTGAAGTCGTAACAAGGTAACCGTAGGGGAACCTGCGGTTGGATCACCTCCTTACCTAAAGATATGCAGTTGAGTGCAGTGTCCACACAGATTGTCTGATGAAAA
>NZ_JBKABN010000083.1:0-1802 GCF_046269175.1 Serratia sp. J2 | reverse complement strand
GATGCTCAAACGCGTTTTTCACCTCACGCTGCGCGCCGCACAGGGATTTATTGACTCCATTTTTACCCTGATGAAACTCCCGCTCTGAACCGTACCGGTTTTGTGGGAGAGAGTTAAGTCCGGGAACTCAGGCTGCCAGATCCTTTTTCCCGATGGAAGCGTAATATGCTTTTTCTGCTTCAGCAGGTGGGATATGGCCGAGCCGCTCAAGCAGCCGACGATTGTTGTACCAGTCCACCCATGCCAGTGTGGCCAGCTCCACTTCCTGTCGGTTTTTCCAGCTCTTCCGGTGTATCACCTCCGCTTTATACTGCCCGTTAATACTTTCGGCCATGGCATTATCATAAGAGTCACCTGTGCTGCCCGTTGAAGCCAGAAGAGCCGCTTCCTGCAGTCGCTGCGTGTACGCCAGCGATACGTACTGCGAGCCTTTATCCGAGTGATGGATAGTGCCGGACGGTCGCCGGGCCCACAGAGCCTGCTCCAGCGCATCCAGTACGAACGTGGTTTCCATCGACGATGACACCCGCCAGCCCACGATAATGTAGTGGCATAGTGAATTTGGCCACCTGAATAGAGGTGATATCATCACCTCAACCACTAAACAGGTGACAAAATGACTAACAAAACGAGGCGGACTTTTTCTGCTGAATTCAAACTTGAATGCGCTCAACTTATCCTTGACCAGGGCTACTCATTCCGTGCAGCCAGCCAAGCCATGAATGTCAGCACATCGGCACTCGAATCATGGGCAAGACAGCTGCGTCTGGAGCGTGAAGGGGTCTCACCTAAAGCCTCGCCACTGACTACCGAACAGCAGCGTATCCGTGAGTTGGAAAAGCAGGTTCGTCGCCTGGAGGAACATAACACCATATTAAAAAAGGCTACCGCTCTCTTGATGTCAGACTCCCTGAACAGTTCTCGCTAGTTGAAAAACTCAGGAGCAGTCACACCGTCAGCCTTCTCTGCGATGTTTTTGAAATACACCGCAGTAGCTATAAATATTGGGCAAAAAGGCGGCATGTCATCAATCCAGAGCGGGTCAGAGTCCATAGCGAAGTTCGTCGTATACACCGCCTCAGTAACGGTTCTTCCGGTGCCAGAACGTTTGCGGATATCCTTACCCGTGAGGGGCTTGCGTTAAGCCGGTACCGGGCAAGTAAGATAATGAAAGCGCTGGGCCTGAGTAGCTGCCAGCCGGGCAAACATGCCTACAGAAAATCGACTCAGGAGCACATAAGTCTGCCAAATATACTGGAGCGCCAGTTCGCAGTAACGGAGCCTGACCAGGTCTGGTGCGGTGATATCACTTTTATCTGGACCGGACAGAAATGGAGTTATCTGGCCGTCGTGATGGATCTGTTCGCCCGTAAGCCAGTGGGTTGGGCAATGTCGCCAGTTGCGGATACAGAGCTCATCATTAACGCCCTGGAAATGGCCTGGGAAAGTCGTAATAAGCCAGAGGGGGTCATGTTCCACTCGGATCAGGGAAGCCAGTATACAAGCTTGAGGTACCGGCAACGGCTCTGGAAAAAGCAGATAAAACAGAGCGTCAGCCGGAGAGGGAACTGTTGGGATAATAGCCCGATGGAACGCTTCTTCCGTAGCCTGAAAAGCGAATGGATACCGGAAGGAGGCTACAGTGCAGCGGAAACAGCTCAACGAGAAGTCACTCGTTACATAACGGGTTACTACAACACGTTCAGACCTCATCAATACAACGGAGGTCTGACACCTGACGAATCAGAGAGAAGATACCACGCAGCTTATAAAACCGTGGCCAGTTTTACTTGACCACTACA
>NZ_JBKABN010000082.1:0-1888 GCF_046269175.1 Serratia sp. J2 | reverse complement strand
TCGGATGCTTAACAAAACAAAAGCGGCCTTGCAGGGCCGCCAGTGTCAACGCATAAAACTTAAGCCAGTGCAGATTATCACATTGATCGATCAGGTCAAGTTAACCCCGCCATTGGCTGAGTTCGATATCAGACACGCTTTGGCGGTAACCGCGCCATTGGCGCAGTTCAATAAATTAACAGCTCACATTGAGCCACTGACACAAACTACCGGAATCCCTGCAGTTACCTTTTACTCAATCAGAGGTAAAGCACCTGTTACCGGAAACCCAGTATCGGCGATTGAGGGTATTCCCCCAGTGGGGGTAAAGGGGTATCCGGCATTGTCGCACACCCCAGGCGATACCCACTCAACGAAAATTTTCGTTCAGCCCTTTGGCTCTTCTTTAGCTTTTTTGCGCTGGCGGCGTTTGATCTCGCCTTTGGCTGCGGTTACGAGAAAACCAGCTGTGCTTTCCCCGTCTTCCTTTAGCTGTTCAATATCTTCCATTACTTCATGTGGGATTCGAACAGTTGTCATTTGCGATTTTGCGTTCTTTGCACCCGTTGCCATTGCTGAGACTCCGTATGTTAGGTGTATGTCAGTATACGCAAAAATAATGATAAGAAAAGGCTTGAAGTGTATTTCACTTGAGTGTAGCGTAAAACGCAAAGGTGACATACACCTTGTAGGCACGAAGCCCGGCAGTGTTGACGCACTAACCGGGCCTCTCACCAAACCGTTAAGTGAGGTAACGATCATGGCTGACATCAAGTCTACCCAAACTCGCCCTAAATTTACATTCCTGTTCCTGGCTATCTATTCCAATGGTGGCAGGCCAACCGTATTACGCACCGATGCAGATACAGAGCAAGAAGCCCGCCTCAAAATTGAGTGCACTGATTTCACTCTGATTTTTGCTGCCAAAATCCGCACTGAAAGCCCGTTGCACTTTCACCGTATCGATCTGGATTCCGGCCGCATTGAGTTCATGCACCAGAGTTACCAAACCTCTACGGAGGTGAGCCATGTTTAAAATCATCGTCACCACCAAGAACCACCGCACCGGCAAAACCACGGTAGAAACCTGCCGCCGCCGTTACAAAACCTACCGTGGTGCAGAGAAGGCCGCTCAGGGTATGCGCTGGGTATGTAGGCCGGATGGCGTAACCGCCACCGAGGAAGTTTCCGCCGAGGTTGTGGAGGTGCGCCATGTCTAATCAGCAACCGTGCAAAGATATGAACAGGCTTCATGCCGCCATTACAGATATTGACTGCTTATCGCAGCAGGCGTTCTCAGAGATTGCAGCCGCAGCAGATCTTTTATTGCACTGGATGGAGTCACCGGAAGGTTATCAGCGCCCGGACGTGATAGCAGCTGCTTTATCCAGTATTTCCCACAAAGCACAGCAAACACTTGAGAATATTGGACTCGAGGCTGAATCAGTAGGTTGTGAATACGTCGATCTCGACAGTAAACGCCGCTTCGCCGCTTTGGAGGCATTTAAAGCGGGGGTGAACCATGCATGATATTTACCACGCGCTCGTAACCCATGACTTTAGCCAGGTTTCTGATGAGTCATTAGGGGAATTCAGGGATATTTACGGCGATGCAGGCACTGGCGTTAATTCAGCAATGCGGGTTATCGGTAATTTGTTATTGGAAGTTGAGGGAGGAGAAGATTATTCAGACCAAGATGCCAGGCGCGATCTGTTTTTGGTTGGTTCGGTACTTAGACACCTTCCACGTATAGCGGAGGCACTGGAGCAAAACAGCCGTTCCGCTGAACATGAACTGAAAAAGCGCAAGGGGATTAGCAAATGATCAGCCAAGTGAAATACAACGAACTGGAGAAACGTGTAGAAGCGCTTGAGCTGGCCCTTGCCGCTATGAGCCACAAAGACGCCA
>NZ_JBKABN010000081.1:0-1905 GCF_046269175.1 Serratia sp. J2 | reverse complement strand
GAGTGTCTTTACGCAGCAGGGAGGTTAAAGCCAGCTCAAGCGCTTCCACACGCTTTACCAGTTCGTTGTATTTCAGTGGGCTGATCATTGTTGTTTCCCCCGTAACCGGTAAGAGAGGGTTTCCTCTGCGCCTTTGGCACCTGCGGCAATCCGGGCAATGTTTTTCAGCATGTCGCCCAGCTTGAACATGTCTATTTTCGCCTGCTCGACGTCGTAATTATCACTTTCAGCAGCCCAGAACATGAGGCTACCCACGGCGGAAATCCATTCTAGAATGCTGTCATGCACACCTGCAGCTATTTGCTCAAGCTCTGCAGCTTCTTCTAAAGGCACGGTGCGGCCGTCATTGACCAGCCAATAAGCATCTTTACGCATGGGTATTCCCTCCCTTGTATGCTTCTTTAATCTCACGCAGGCGGAACAGGACTTTATCCAGCAGTTCGAAAGACATTTCATGCTCATCATCGGACCCGTCGTGTAATTCAGCGGCGGCGGTAAGAAGAGCCTCGGCACGACGTAGCTCATCGCCTATATCAATGGTGGCATTCCCGGTTGCTACGACAGCCTTCCCTTGCTCTGAGGCGAGTTCCAGCAGAAATACCGCCACCCCACCAGCCAGATCACCAGCAAGATCCACAAGGCTTTTGCCATCGACTGAAGCAACACCATCAAACCGATTTGCCGATACCGCGGATATGAGAGAGGCTAGCTGGCACGCTTTTTCGGATGCCTGGGTGAGAGTCATTTCCTTAGACATGACGCACCTCCGTAGAGGCTTGGTAACGCTGGTGCATGAACTCAATGCGGCCGGATCGGTGAAAGTGCAACGGGCTTTCAGTGCGGATTTTGGCAGCAAAAATCAGAGTGAAATCAGTGCACTCAATTTTGAGGCGGGCTTCTTGCTCTGTATCTGCATCAGTGCGTAATACGGTTGGTCTGCCACCATTGGAATAGATAGCCAGGAACAGGAATGTAAATTTAGGGCGAGTTTGGGTAGACTTGATGTCAGCCATGATCGTTACCTCGTATAACGGTTTGGTGAGAGGCCCTGAACGTGTTGTCGCACTTCGGGGCTTCGCTATATTTAGCAGTTGCAATTCAAATTGAGTTACGTTGTAATTACAACCACACGGTAATAGTAGGAGTTTTGTAATTACAATGTCAAGAGAAAAGGTAAAAACTGACCAATACCAGATCCGTCTAGCGCACGAACTCCGCTCCCAGTTGGAAGAAGAGATGCGCAAGGATGGTGATTCATCCCTTGCAACCTGGATCAAGCGGATACTCAGGAAAGAACTACAACAGCGTGGCATTGAGCCAAAGGCATAAGACTGTAAAAGGAGGTTTATTGTGCCAAGCAAATGGTTAGTTATTTTAGTATTAATCGCCGGGTCAATTGCATATTGGGGCTTAAAAGGACTTGTGTCTGGGGACATCAAAGTAACCAATGACACAAGTTCAGGCAGCTTAGTTAATCCCTCATTCAGCTTAAAATCAGACTCAAAGAACTGAACGAAAATTTTCGTTGAGTGGTTATCGCCTGGGACGTACGCCGATGCCTGGTGCAACTTCCCCCATTGGGGAAAGTTGAGAATCACAGGCTGATCGGTAGGGGTGTGCGACAATGCCGGATACCCCTTTACCCCCACTGGGGGAATACCCTTAATCACCGATACTGAGTTTCCGGTAACAGGTGCTTTCCCTCTGATTGAGTAAAAGGTTACTACCGGGACCATGGCAGTTTCTAAGACCGTTGGGGGAATACCCTCACTGACCAGGCCGAACTGCGCCAGCGGCGCGGTTAACTTGACCTGATCGATCGGTGTGATAAGCTGGCTGTGATTCTGTTTTGTGTAGTGACATTGGCGGCCCTGCAAGGCCGCTTTTGTTTTATTAGGCATCCTG
>NZ_JBKABN010000080.1:0-2205 GCF_046269175.1 Serratia sp. J2 | reverse complement strand
CCCACAAGGAGAGGGGACCGTTCGAGCTCGCTATCAATGGCAGAAGATCACCTGGCCTACACGTGAAGATATTCCCATATCTGTTCCCTGTTCTTGGGAGCAGGATAGTGAGCCAGAAATGGATCACCATGCCTGACCGCAGCTCCGTATCAACTCCCTCTCCTTGGGGAGAGGGTTGGGGTGAGGGAGACCAGCGAGCTTAACCAGTAACAATGACGCTAATCCACAGTTTCAGTGCTATCCCTCTGAAGGAGATAATGATGAATATCGGTCAAGCAGCCAAGTCCTCCGGCGTTTCAGCCAAAATGATCCGTTACTACGAACAGATCGGTTTGATCCCCAAGGCCATACGCTCGGATGCGGGCTACCGCCATTACAGCGCTTCGGACGTACATAGCCTGCGCTTTATCCGCCGCTCACGCGACCTTGGGTTTTCTGTTGAGCAGATCTCGGCGCTGTTGGTGCTGTGGAACGACCGGGACCGCGCCAGCGCCGACGTCAAAGAAATGGCGCTTTCCCACGTCGCGCGGCTAAAAGCCAAGATTGCCGAACTGCAGGCGATGGCAGAAACCCTCGAGTTCCTGGCCGACCACTGCCACGGTAATGACCGCCCAGACTGCCCGATCCTGGCTGATTTAGCCGAGCCAACCGCAGTAACGACAGTGCCAAATAAGGCACCAAAGTTCGGTGTTGCGTCAGGTGTGCTGAAACGCGGGGAAAAGGGGTTTGCCGTTGTAGCGAAAGAGAAAATTTTGCAGAAAAACCTTTGACCTTGCCACGCTGGCAAACCTCATAGTGATCTGACACCAACCCGATGGAGATCAATATGCATCATTTCACTGTTCCCAATATGACCTGCGGCGGCTGCGCCAAATCCGTCACCAAGGCGCTACTGGGCGTTGACCCACAGGCCCGTATCGAAACCAATCCGGCTGCGGGCGAGGTAAAGGTCGACAGCACTTTGGCAGCAAGCGAGTTACTTGCGGTACTTGGCAAAGCGGGTTACCCGGCCCGACATATCTGAACAGCAAAGGAGAACCTGATATGAAACCTGTCAAAATGGCCATCGCCGCACTCGCGTTGGCAACGCTTTCTTTCTCTGTCATGGCGGCCACGCTGGTTGACGTTGCACCTGCCAATCAGCAGAAAATCGGCGTGATTAGCGCCTGTTCAAGTAGTAACAGCCTGAGCAGCCTCCAGCGTGAACTGGAGAATAAGGCTAAGGCAGCCGGGGCAAGTGCCTATCGCATTATCGGCGCTTCCGGCAACAATCGTATGTGTGGTACGGCCGAGATTTACCACTGATTGTTGTCCCTAGAGAAGTCGCTAGATGCGGCTTCTCTATCCTGCCTTTTTATTCCACGGCGACTACTCGGCACTACTTTCTTATAGTTAACACGCTTTCTAACGCACCGCTTTGTAAAAACCGGCTCGTCACTGGTGTCACAACCACACTACGGTTGACGGGTAGGATCTTGATCCCTTCCCCCAGGAATACGGGAATGGTTGTGATATATAATTGGTCTAACTCCCCAGCATCGGCGAAAAATGCAGCGGACTTACCTCCTCCAACAACCCAAACATCCTTACCTTTTGCCGCCAGTTTTGCATGCCTGGCAATATCATTAGCATTCCCACTCACTTTACTTATGCCTGTGCCTTGCGGTATTGCCAGATCCTGACTTGTCAAAATGAACGCCGGAACATCTTTATAAGGCCAGTCGCCATGGGCATTTTCCATTATCCAGCTGTAGGTTTTTCCGCCCATAATCACCGCGCCAATACTCTGGTAGAAGTCATCATAAGGTGTAGCATCATCGCCTAAGATAAAATTAGTCAGCCAGTCAAGCTCATGATCCTGGGTGGCAATGTAGCCATCCATAGATGCTGCAACATAATAAATTAACTTCGACATTCTATATCCTTAATTTGCTGATTGAGCCTGTCGGGAGCAGCAGGTTCGTTACTTTCGCTTCTTCAACTGCTGGGTAGCGAATTTCACCACTTTGTTCATCTAGGATGCAGGCAGGGCTGGATTCTGGGCAACCTCTTGCCTCAACGGCTCAAATGGGCACTGGTTGAATAAGCGGAGGATCGCTACCGGGGTCAAAGGGTTGAGTGCCAGTGAACGGTTAAACTGGAACAGGCTGCTGGCAGTGTCGTACAAATTCGTTTCAGAAGCCGGAAATTCAGCATAGCCAAAGG